>NZ_CAMHVK010000006.1:0-175591 GCF_946188615.1 Streptococcus mitis | reverse complement strand
CGAACACAGAAGTTAAGCCCTAGAACGCCGGAAGTAGTTGGGGGTTGCCCCCTGTGAGATATGGAAGTCGCTTAGCTTTAATCCGCCATAGCTCAGTTGGTAGTAGCGCATGACTGTTAATCATGATGTCGTAGGTTCGAGTCCTACTGGCGGAGTAGTTAAGAAAAAAGAGGTTTAGGCCTTTTTTTTACTTTAGGAACATCAAAAGCTAAGCTCGAGAAAGGATGAAATTTGTCCTTTCTTTTTTGATATTCAGAGCGATAAAAATGCGTTTTTTGAAGTTTTCAAAGTTCCGAAAACCAAAGGCATTGCGCTTGATCAGTTTGATGAGATTATTGGTCGCTTCCAATTTTGGGTTGGAATAGGGTAGTTGAAGGGCGTTGTCTATTTTCTCTTTGTCCTTTAGAAATGTTTTAAAGACAGTCTGAAAAAGAGGATGAAGCTACTTTAGATTGTCCTCAATGAGTATGCCGAATTCCTCCGGTTTCTTATAAAGTAGGACGATAAAATCGCTTATCGCTGATTTTACGGCTATCCTGTTGAATGAGTTTCCAATCCATAGTAATAACTTTCATCTGATAGGGAATTGTTCTATTGTAACGAAGAAAGTGATTTCGTATGATAGATTGTGTTCTTTCCTCAAGAACAGTGATGACGTTGAGTTTGTTAAAATCTTGCGCAATGAAACTCATCTTTCCCTTGGTAAAGGAGTCGTCCCAGGACATAATCTCAGGCAGACGAGAAAAATCAGGCTTAAAACGGAAGTCATTGAGCTTGCGAATAACAGTTGAAGTTGAAATGGCCAGCTGGTGAGCAATGTCGCTCATAGAATTTTTTTTAATCAACTTTTGAGTAATTTTTTTAATGATACGGGGGATTTTGTGATTTTTACTAGTGGAGTTTCGGCCACCATTATTTTTAATCAATGATAGCACTTAAAGCAACACTTTCTAAGGAGGATCCTAGTAGGGTTACTAGTTGTTTCAAGGTAAGAAATCTTAGACGGTTTTTGGAACAAGATGGGGCATCGTAGTTTAAGTTAGCAATGATTTCTTTGTGGGTATCCCTATTAATAAAATTCATAATGAAGTGGCTAAAGGCGGAGGACTGTAAATACGATCCTTCGAGGGGTTCGCATCCTTCCGCTTCCATTATCTTAGTTTTTGAAATTTAGGTAGTATATTTGTTCCTATTCTGTCAACTTTTCCTATTTGTTATCTTTTTGAGGTTGGTATTTGAGCAATTCAGGATTTTATAATAACTGTTTATAATTTTTTGTTAGAATAAGGTCATAAAAAGAAAAGGAGTATATATTTATGCTACAAAGTATTTATGATCAGATGATGGATTTTTATAGAAATATTGAAGAAGAGTATGGTATGTTCTTGGGTGATAATTTTGATTGGGAACATGTTCATTTTAAGTTTTTGATTTATTATCTTGTCCGATATCGTATTGTGAGTCATCGGGATTTTATTGTTTACCATTATCGTGTTGCTTATCGTTTGTATCTTGAAAAATTGATAATGAAACAGGGTTTTGTTGCTTGATGAGACAGTATGAGTTAATTTCCGAACAACTTTTACTTTTTGTGGAAAAATAATGATAAATAGCCGGAATTTTTTCTAAAACATTTTTTAATAGTTGGAAATAGCAAATCTTTCTATTGTTTCTTCTTGATAAAAAGGCGATTTTTTCTTATAATAAATTGTAAGATATAATTGCAGGTGAGAGTCCTGCCATGTATGTGAGAAAGGAAGAGCCTGAGGGCTCAGACAAGATTATGACTTCAGTTGTTGTTGTAGGTACCCAATGGGGTGATGAAGGTAAAGGGAAGATTACAGACTTCCTTTCAGCGAATGCAGAAGTGATTGCGCGTTACCAAGGTGGTGATAATGCAGGTCACACGATTGTGATTGATGGCAAGAAGTTTAAATTGCACTTGATTCCATCTGGGATTTTCTTCCCTGAAAAAATCTCTGTTATTGGGAATGGTATGGTTGTAAATCCTAAATCTCTTGTGAAAGAGTTGAGCTATCTTCATGAGGAAGGTGTTACAACTGATAACTTGCGTATTTCTGATCGCGCGCATGTTATTTTGCCTTATCATATCGAGTTGGATCGCTTGCAAGAAGAAGCTAAGGGCGACAATAAGATTGGTACTACAATCAAGGGAATCGGTCCAGCTTATATGGACAAAGCTGCTCGTGTGGGAATTCGTATCGCGGATCTTTTGGATAAAGACATTTTCCGTGAGCGTTTAGAACGTAACCTTGCTGAAAAGAATCGTCTTTTTGAAAAATTGTATGACAGTAAAGCAATTGCTTTCGATGATATTTTTGAAGAATATTACGAATATGGTCAACAAATTAAGAAATATGTGACAGATACATCTGTTATTTTGAATGATGCGCTTGATAACGGTAAACGTGTGCTTTTTGAAGGTGCACAAGGTGTTATGCTAGATATAGACCAAGGTACGTATCCATTTGTTACGTCATCAAACCCTGTGGCTGGTGGTGTTACGATTGGTTCTGGTGTTGGTCCAAGTAAGATTGACAAGGTTGTAGGTGTATGTAAAGCCTATACGAGTCGAGTAGGAGACGGTCCTTTCCCAACTGAATTGTTTGATGAAGTGGGAGAACGTATCCGTGAAGTTGGTCATGAATATGGTACAACAACTGGTCGTCCACGTCGTGTGGGTTGGTTTGACTCAGTTGTGATGCGTCATAGTCGTCGTGTTTCTGGTATTACTAATCTTTCATTGAACTCTATCGATGTTTTGAGTGGTTTAGATACAGTGAAAATCTGTGTGGCCTATGATCTTGATGGTCAACGTATTGACTACTATCCAGCTAGTCTTGAGCAATTGAAACGTTGCAAGCCTATCTATGAAGAGTTGCCAGGTTGGTCAGAAGATATTACCGGAGTTCGTAATTTGGAAGATCTTCCTGAGAATGCGCGTAACTATGTTCGTCGTGTGAGTGAATTGGTTGGCGTTCGTATTTCTACTTTCTCAGTAGGTCCTGGTCGTGAACAAACAAATATTTTAGAAAGTGTTTGGTCGTAAGAGATTTTTAAGATTTGTTTAAGATAGGTTGGTTATACTATAGACAGTTACAAGAAGACCTCCTAACTTGTTGTAACAAATATCCTAAACTTTTCTTTTTCATAATAATCTCCCTATAAAGTCACCGCATTTGGTGGCTTTTTTTGTCTTGGAAATCATGATATAATAATAAAATCGATAAGTAGGAAAAGGGAAATTGATGAATTATACAGTTGAAGAAAAAGAAGTCTTTATGAGGGAGGCTTTGAGAGAGGCTGAGATTGCTCTTGAACACGATGAAATTCCAATTGGTTGTGTGATTGTCAAGGACGGAGAAATCATTGGTCGCGGGCATAATGCGCGTGAGGAACTGCAACGAGCGGTTATGCATGCGGAGATTATGGCCATAGAGAATGCGAACCTGAGTGAGGAGAGCTGGCGCTTGCTGGATTGCACGCTTTTTGTGACCATTGAGCCTTGTGTCATGTGTAGTGGGGCGATTGGACTCGCCCGTATTCCAAACGTGGTCTATGGGGCTAAAAACCAGAAATTTGGCGCTGCTGGGAGTTTGTACGATATCTTGACAGATGAGCGTCTCAATCATCGTGTGGAGGTTGAAACAGGAATTTTGGAAGATGAATGCGCAGCTATTATGCAGGATTTTTTTAGAAATAGACGGAAAAAATAATTTTGCTTTTAAAATGAACAGGAATGTGATATAATAAATAGTGGAGCAACAGTTCTGCGTGAAGCGGGTCAGGGGAGGAATCCAGCAGCCCTAAGCGATTTGAATTGTGTGCTCTTTTTTTCGTGCTTTTTCCGAATAAATAAGATAGAATAATCTAGAATAAATGATAATAGAAAAGAGAAAATTATGAAAATTCGTGGTTTTGAATTGGTTTCTAGTTTTACAGATGAAAATTTGTTGCCTAAGCGTGAGACGGCGCATGCGGCTGGTTATGACTTAAAGGTTGCTGTGCGTACAGTTATCGCTCCAGGAGAGATTGTATTGGTTCCGACAGGTGTTAAGGCTTATATGCAACCAACTGAGGTTCTCTATCTCTATGATCGCTCTTCAAACCCTCGTAAGAAGGGTTTGGTTTTGATTAATTCAGTTGGGGTCATTGATGGGGATTATTATGGAAATCCTGGGAATGAAGGGCATATTTTTGCGCAGATGAAGAATATCACAGACCAAGAGGTTGTTCTTGAAGTTGGGGAGCGTGTTGTCCAGGCTGTCTTTGCTCCTTTCTTAATTGCAGATGGAGATATGGCTGATGGCGTTCGAACTGGTGGATTTGGATCGACAGGGCACTAGGATGAAGATTATCTTTGTGCGTCACGGGGAGCCAGATTATCGTGAGTTAGAGGAGCGTTCTTATACGGGATTTGGGATAGATTTGGCACCCTTGTCTGATAAGGGACGGCAGCAAGTCCAGAAATTGAGCACCAATCCTTTACTCCCTTCAGCTGAAATAATCGTATCTTCTGCAGTCACAAGAGCTTTAGAAACGGCTTCTTATGTGGCTTGTGTTACTGGACTTCCTTTGAGAGTGGAACCATTATTGCATGAGTGGCAGGTCTATGAAAGTGGCACAGATAATTTTGAAAAAGCTCGTGCTATATTTCTAGAAAATAATGGGGAGTTACTTCCTAATAGTCCTATTCAATATGAGACAGCTGTGAAGATGAAGTCTCGTTTTCTAGAATGTATGGCTAAGTATCGAGATTACCAGACCGTGATAGTGGTAACTCACAACATGCTCATGCGCCAGTTTGTGCCAAATGAGAAGATTGATTTTTGCCAAGTAATTGAGTGTGAGATAGAGATATAGAAAGAGGTTTATTATCGCAAAGAAAAAAGCGACATTTGTATGTCAAAATTGTGGCTATAATTCCCCTAAATATCTGGGACGTTGTCCTAACTGTGGGTCTTGGTCTTCTTTTGTAGAAGAGGTTGAGGTTGCCGAGGTCAAGAATGCACGTGTATCCTTGACAGGTGAGAAAACTAAGCCCATGAAACTGGCTGAGGTGACTTCAATCAACGTCAATCGAACCAAGACGGAGATGGAGGAATTCAACCGTGTACTTGGAGGCGGAGTGGTACCAGGAAGTCTCGTCCTAATCGGTGGGGATCCTGGGATTGGGAAATCAACCCTTCTCTTACAAGTCTCAACCCAGTTGTCTCAAGTGGGGACTGTTCTCTACGTCAGTGGGGAGGAGTCTGCCCAGCAGATTAAATTACGTGCAGAGCGTTTGGGAGATATTGATAGCGAGTTTTATCTCTATGCAGAGACCAATATGCAGAGTGTTCGAGCTGAGGTGGAGCGCATCCAGCCAGACTTCCTCATTATTGACTCAATTCAAACCATTATGTCTCCTGAGATTTCAGGGGTGCAGGGATCTGTTTCTCAAGTGCGTGAGGTGACAGCGGAACTTATGCAGCTGGCCAAGACCAATAACATTGCCATCTTTATCGTAGGTCATGTGACCAAGGAAGGAACCTTGGCTGGTCCTCGTATGCTAGAGCATATGGTGGATACGGTGCTTTACTTTGAAGGGGAGCGTCATCATACCTTCCGTATTTTGAGAGCGGTCAAAAACCGTTTTGGCTCTACCAATGAAATTGGGATTTTTGAGATGCAGTCAGGTGGCTTGGTTGAGGTCCTCAATCCGAGTCAAGTTTTCTTAGAAGAGCGTTTAGACGGTGCTACGGGCTCGTCCATCGTTGTGACCATGGAAGGGACGCGTCCTATTTTGGCTGAGGTTCAGGCCTTGGTAACACCGACCATGTTTGGAAATGCCAAGCGTACGACGACAGGCCTTGATTTTAATCGTGCTAGCTTGATTATGGCTGTTTTGGAAAAGCGTGCAGGTCTTCTCTTGCAAAATCAAGATGCCTATCTCAAATCTGCTGGCGGTGTTAAATTGGATGAACCTGCGATAGACTTAGCTGTTGCGGTTGCTATTGCTTCGAGTTATAAAGACAAGCCAACTAATCCTCAGGAATGTTTTGTAGGAGAACTTGGTTTGACGGGAGAGATTCGGCGCGTGAATCGTATCGAACAACGCATCAATGAAGCTGCTAAACTGGGATTTACTAAGATTTATGTACCTAAGAATTCTTTGACAGGAATCACTCCGCCTAAGGAAATTCAGGTCATTGGAGTAACAACGATTCAGGAAGTTTTGAAAAAGGTCTTTGCATAATCCGTGACAAATCCTTTTAAAAATGATAAGATAGGAGAAATATTTGACTATCAAATTTTCGAGGAGGGAATCGTGTCGTATTTTGAACAGTTTATGCAAGCCAATCAGGCTTATGTTGCCCTACATGGGCAGTTAAATCTGCCACTTAAACCCAAAACTAGAGTAGCCATTGTGACCTGTATGGACTCTCGTTTGCACGTTGCGCAAGCTCTAGGTTTGGCACTTGGGGATGCTCATATCTTGCGGAATGCAGGTGGTCGAGTGACAGAAGACATGATTCGTTCTCTGGTGATTTCCCAGCAACAAATGGGGACAAGAGAGATTGTGGTATTGCACCATACAGACTGTGGTGCTCAGACCTTTGAAAATGGCTCTTTTCAGGAGTATTTGAAGGAAGAATTGGGTGTCGATGTGTCAGACCAGGACTTCTTGCCCTTTCAAGATATAGAGGAGAGTGTACGTGAGGACATGCAACTCCTTATCGAGTCTCCCCTAATACCAGATGATGTCATTATCTCTGGTGCTATTTACGATGTGGATACAGGAAGTATGACAGTCGTAGAATTATAAATACTTCATTTAGAAAGAAAGTGTATGAAGAAAAACAGTATTTTATTTATTTTTATCTTATTGCTATGTATTGGTTTGCAGTATGAAACTATCTACTATACGGATGGTTCGATGTCAGGTGCGGAATATGGACTAATGGGAGTTTCTATCTTTCTAGCTCTCTTTTACATGATTCCGGTTCTTTATTTCCTTTTCCGTATTGGGAAAAAATGGGAATTGCCAAAGAACGCTTTGATTCTGTCTTTATTGGGTGGGATGTTCCTTTCAGGCTGGTTGTCTAGCTTTGCTAATACCTATATCCATGATTTATTGGAGTTTCTTTTCCCAGATAGTGCATTTTTAAATGCCTTTGAAAGTGCTATTGTGGCTCCTTTGGTAGAAGAACCGCTTAAATTATTGCCACTTGTCTTTGTTTTGGCTTTGATTCCTGTACGAAAATTAAAATCTTTGTTTTTACTTGGAATTGCTTCTGGTTTGGGATTTCAAATGATTGAGGATATTGGCTATATTCGTACGGATTTGCCAGAGGGCTTTGACTTTACTATTTCGAGAATTTTAGAGCGTATCATCTCAGGAATTGCCTCTCACTGGACTTTTTCAGGTCTGGCTGTAGTAGGTGTTTACTTGCTTTACAGAGCTTATAAAGGGCAGAAGGTTGGCAAGAAAGAGGGGCTTATTTTCCTAGGTTTAGCCTTGGGAACTCATTTCTTGTTTAATTCTCCTTTTGTTGAATTGGAGACAGAGTTGCCTTTAGCGATTCCAGTGGTTACGGCTATTACTCTCTATGGTTTTTATCAGGCTTATCGTTTTGTTGAGAAGCACAATGAGTTGATGAACTAGAATATTTTTTAAAAGAATGATGCAAGGGTACAAATATGGTGCCCTTCTTTTATTTTTGATTGAAAAATAGTGCAAAAAGCGCTACAATGGTAAATGGAAAAATCTTGTGAAAAGCACAAGCGATACATATATACCGGAGGAAATCATGTCTTTTTCTGATTTAAAGCTGTTTGCCCTTTCTTCTAATCAAGAATTGGCAAAACGTGTAGCGCAGGAGATTGGGATAGAGTTGGGGAAATCAAGTGTCCGCCAATTTTCAGATGGAGAGATTCAGGTCAACATCGAAGAATCAATCCGTGGGAAACACGTCTTTATCCTACAATCAACTAGTTCGCCTGTAAATGACAATCTGCTTGAAATTTTGATTATGGTAGATGCTTTGAAGCGTGCGAGTGCAGAATCTGTCAATGTTGTCATGCCTTACTATGGATATGCACGTCAGGATAGAAAGGCGAGAGCGCGTGAGCCAATCACTTCAAAACTTGTTGCAAATATGCTTGAAGTAGCTGGAGTGGATCGTTTATTGACCATCGACTTGCATGCTGCGCAGATTCAAGGATTCTTTGATATTCCTGTGGATCATTTGATGGGAGCTCCTCTGATTGCGGATTATTTTGAGCGTCGTGGTATGGTTGGTTCTGACTATGTGGTTGTCAGCCCAGACCATGGAGGTGTGACTCGTGCCCGTAAGTTGGCAGAATTTTTGAAAACATCTATTGCTATTATTGACAAACGTCGTAGCGTTGATAAGATGAATACCAGTGAAGTCATGAACATCATCGGTAAGGTAGAAGGCAAGACTTGTATCTTGATTGATGATATGATTGATACTGCTGGAACGATTTGTCATGCGGCAGATGCCCTTGCAGAAGCTGGTGCTGTTGAAGTCTATGCGAGCTGTACGCACCCAGTTCTATCTGGTCCAGCTATGGACAATATCCAAAATTCAGCTATTAAGAAATTGGTTGTTTTGGATACCATCTATCTGCCAGAAGAGCGTTTGATCGATAAGATTGAGCAAATTTCAATCGCTCATCTCCTAGGTGATGCTATTGTACGTATCCATGAAAAACGCCCACTTTCTCCACTTTTCAGTATTGAGAAAAAGATTTAATGACCAAGCCTGAGATGATTCTCAGGTTTTTTCATCTCTTTTCCGAATAAATAGATAGAGCCAGAGAATCTAGAAAACCTAGATTTAAAACTGTGGTATAATAAAAGGAGGAAGAGGATGATTCTCAGACATCCGGGCATCAGTCCGACCAATGATTTGGTTGCTAAGAAAATCTTTAGCAATCCAGAAATCACTTGTCAATTTATTCGCGATATGCTGGATTTACCAGCAAAAAATGTGACCATTTTGGAGGGAAGCAATATTCACGTCTTGCCTTCCATACCTTACTCGGCGCAGGATTTCTATACCAGTATAGATGTTTTGGCGGAGTTGGACAATGGCACGCAAGTAATCATTGAAATTCAGGTGCATCATCAGAATTTTTTCATTAATCGTTTATGGGCTTACCTGTGCAGTCAGGTTAATCAAAACCTAGAAAAAATTCGCCAACGAGAAGGTGATACTCACCAGAGTTACAAACACATCGCTCCCGTTTATGCCATTGCAATCGTGGATAGCAATTATTTCCAAGATGACTTGGCTTTCCATAGCTTTAGTATGCGCGAGGACACGACAGGTGAGGCTTTAACAATTACAAACAATGGACAAGAAAATCATCTAGTAAAGATGGCTTTCTTAGAACTAAAAAAATATAGAGAAACCAGCAAGGATAGCGTTCGCAAACCGTGGTTGGAGTTTTTCGGGAACAAACCCTTTACCCAACAACCCGAGCGAGCTATCAGCCAAGCAGACCAACTGCTGGACTATAAGAGCTGGTCTGAGGAGGACAGGAAGATGTTTAGTCAACTACGTATGCGTGAGGAACAAGCCTTGTTAGCACAGGACTATGCCTTGGAAACTGCTAGGGCAGAGGGGCTGGAACAAGGTATTGAACAAGGTTTAGAGCGTGGGAAATTCTTTGCCTTCTTAGATATGGTTCGCCAAGGTCTTCTGACACCTGAGGTTGCCAGCCAGCAGTTGGGCATGACGGTCGCTGAGTTTGAGGCACTATTGAAAGACCATCATAAATAAGACCTAAAAATACAGAGAAACCAGCAAAGACGAGATTCGCAAGCCGTGGTTAGAGTTTTTCGGGAATAAACCCTTTACTCAGCAACCCGAGCGAGCCATCAGCCAAGCAGACCAACTGCTGGACTATAAGAGCTGGTCCGAGGAGGACAGAAAAATGTTTAGTCAACTACGTATGCGTGAAGAACAGGCCTTGTTGGCACAGGACTATGCCTTGGAGCAAGCTGAAGAAAAAGGCTTAGAACGAGGTCGAGCAGAAGGTATTGAACAAGGGTTAGAGCGTGGGAAAGTTGAAGGAAGGGAAGAAGGAAAACTTTTTGCATTTCTGGATATGGTCCGCCAAGGTCTTTTGACTTTGGAAGTTGCGAGTGAGCAATTAGGTATGACAGTAGCTGAATTTGAGGCCTTGCTATAAGGTCACATTTTAAATAGTAGAAAGTTGATGAAATGGCGAGTTCTTATTAAAAAACTTGCCATTTTTACTTGACATTTAGAAGTGTTTATTAGATAATACCATAGACGTGAGTTCTGTCCAACTGTCTATGTGGATTAGATATGAATGATTTTACTCAAGGATCATAAGTTTGTGAGATTTTCACTTGAAAAATGCAGTATTTGACGGGTATTTTTCTCACAAAAATGTTTTTTTCACCTTTTTTTCTAAAAATGGGTAAAAACTTTAAAAACTAGAAGAAAACCCTTGACAAATCCTGCAAATATTTATATACTGTATGGTAGTAAGATAGTCTTACGAAAAAATATATAATGAAAAATGAAGGAGATAAAACGATGAAAAAAGTTTTATTGACAAGCGCAGTCGCTCTTGCAGCATTTGGTGCTGTACAAGCTGTTTCAGCTGATACTAACAACGGTTACACTGAAAGTGGAGTAGTAAATCCAAAAACAGGTAAATTGGATGTTGCTAAATACACAGAAAATGAAGTGAAATCTGCTCACACTGGTGTAGTTGATCCAGCTAACCAATACAAACCAGAAACTCCAGCTTACAACCCTTACCACGGTAAACCAGTTATGTTTGGTAACGGTTCTCATGTACGTTTCCACGTTCGTGACCTTCAAGGTGCTGCAGTAGCAGGTGTTAAAGTTGATGTTATGATTTGGGCAAACGAAGCTGACTACTTGAAATACGGTAAAGCAGCAGTTGTTTCAGCTGAGTCTGACGCAGCAGGTGATGTTGAATTGTCAGTACCACATGGTGGATTGGTTCAATACCGTGTTGCTTATGTACCAAAAGGTTATGTTGTAAAAGGTATCGAATCAAATAGCGGACTTTATACAGTAAACAAAACTTCAAACGGTGCAGAAATCGGTAGTGTAGCAGAAGGAACATTTGTATACTCAGGTTCAGCTGACCTAGATAAAGACGGTAAAGCTGATATGTTCACAAACGCAAACCTTGATTTGGTTCTTGAAAAAACTGACTCATACAACGTTGTGAAAGATCAATGGGTTCAAGAAGAAGATGGTTGGAAATACTACGCTTCTAACAAAGCTGTTTCAGGTTGGAAACAAGTTGACGGTAAATGGTTCTTCTTTAACGCTGAAGGCGTAATGCAAAAATGGTGGGTTAAAGATAATGGAACTTGGTACTACCTAAACGGAAACGGTGAAATGCAAACTGGTTGGTTGCAAGACGGTGGTAAATGGTACTACCTTGAAGCATCAGGTGCTATGAAAGCTAGCCAATGGTTCACTGTTGGTGGTAAATGGTACTACGTTGACGGTTCAGGTGCCCTTGCAGTTAACACTACTGTAGGTGGATACACTGTTAACGGAAACGGTGAATGGGTTAAATAATCTAGCTCAATAAAAAAGCAGGAGATTTCTTCTGCTTTTTATTTTTTCCATAAAAAGTTCAGTTTTTCTTAGAAATTTTTGTAAAAATAAGATACAATAAAGAAAAGCATAATAGCTAAATTTAAGAATGGAGAATGTTCACATGAAAAATAAAAAAGCTTTAGCTCTAGCTCTTGCTAGTGTCACAATGGCAGGCGCTGCCGTGACTGCTTATTCAACGATCACAGCACCTTCTGTACATGCAGACGAGTTTATTCGTAAAACGGAATGGATAACTGTTTCTAATGATCGTTCACGTACTCGTACAACTGTTTATTTTGAGTCAGGTGATCAAAAATTTGAAAAGCATAGTTATATTGATCAATTTGAGTATCAGGAAACCTATGTAGATGGCGGCGTACGTTACTATGTATTTGTAGAAAAAGGAACAAAACTTGCTGAATTGGAAAACGATCCAAATACACCGTCAGCAGACTTGAATAAACAAGGTTATAAATCGACTGATAAAAATAACAGCTGGCGTGAAGTGTCAGGTAACCGTTACTTCTATTCACACGGTAACCCAGTTAAGGGTTGGGTCATGATTGACAACAAGACTTACTACTTCAACAGTGAAGGTGTTATGGCTCGTGGTATCATCGAGAACAACTCTGAACGCTACTACCTAGACAATCAAGGTGTTAAAAGAACTGGTTTCCTCAAAGTGGGTGAAAAAACTTACTACTTTGATGCAAACGGTGTCCGTAGAACAGAAGTTATCACAGAGAACGGTCAAACTCACTTTGTAAAAGACGGTGTTGTGACAAATGGAGTTCAAAAAGTTGGTACGAAATGGTACTTCTTTGATGAAAAAGGTAAAGCTCAATCAGGTATTGTAAAAGATAGCGCTGGTAAATGGTATTACATCACTGCAGAAGGTGAACGTAAGACTGGCCTTATCAAGGGTGCTGGCGACAAGTATTACTATGTCACTGAAGAAGGTGAACGTAAGTTTGGTGAAATCACTGTTGACGGTAAAACTTACTTCTTGACAGATGATTCTGATACAAAAGCTGGCTGGAACAAAGTTGACAATCACTGGGTTTATGTGAATAAAGAAGGTAAACGTCAAACTGGTTGGCTTAAAGACGGTGGTAAATGGTACTACTTTAATGCTGAAGGCGTGATGCAAAAATGGTGGATCAAAGATGGTAACAAATGGTACTATCTAAATGGTTCAGGTGAAATGCAAACTGGCTGGTTGCAAGATGGTGGAACTTGGTACTACCTAAATAGCTCAGGTGCTATGGAAACTGGCTGGGCTAAAGTTGGTGGTACTTGGTATTACCTTAAAGGCTCAGGTGCTATGGTAACTGGTTGGTTCCAAGTGGGTGGTAAATGGTACTATGCTTATAGTTCAGGTGCACTTGCAGTAAGCACTACAGTTGATGGTTATTACGTAAACGCCAACGGTGAGTGGGTATAAAAATAGGAAGAGAGTGGTTTTTCAACTACTCTCTTTTTACATTTAAATATTTCTACACTTTTTATGTTTTTTATTGCATTTATTATAGGAAAGGGATATAATTTAGATAAATTTATTATCTTAATACAGGAGGATTTTCCTATGAGAAAAACAGTAACAGGTATTTTGCTAGCAACTTCTGTACTAGCAATGGCGACAGTCCAACAAGTCCAAGCTGCTGAATCAGGAGCGACAAGTGCGTTGACAACTTCTACAGTTAAAGAAGTACACTATGTGGCATTTCAAAATGGTAGACTTGTTGATATCAAAGCCGCATTGACAGGATCTGCTGTAACAGATGCATCTATTAAGGATCAGCCTAAAATTGAGAACTATAAATATACTACTAGTGAAGAAATGGATGGTATACTATATCATACATATGCTCCAGCTGATACAACTGCTACAACAGGTAATAGTAATAGTTCTTCTGCTCAAAGCAATCCTTATCATGGTGGAAATACGGCTGCTACAACGAATACAAATACAAACAACAATCAAAATACTACAACAACTAGTGGGAATTCAGCAGTCAAGGAAGTTCGTTTTGTAGTTTATAAAGAGGGTAGTAGCGATCCAGTAAATATTAAGGATCCGCGTAAAGGATCTGAAGCCTCAGATACAAGTCATCCAACTATTGCCAACTATGAGTATGTTACTGGTAACTTAAAAGATGGTATTCTTTATCATGTCTATCGTTCAAACACAGCTACTAATGCTGGTAACAACAACCAAAATCAATCTACAACAACAAGTGGCGGTCAGTTCAAAACAGAGAACGGAAAAGTCTACTATATCAAGGACGGTAAAAAGGTTAGCGGTTGGCAAAAAATCGATGATAAGACTTACTACTTTGAAGCTGATGGTGCTATGAAGAAAGGTCTATTGACTGCAGGTGATAAGCAATACTATCTAGATGAAAAAGATGGTGTTAAAAAGCTAGGCTTTGTAAAAGTTGCTGACAAGACTTATTATTTTGTAGAAGATGGTGAGAAGAAAACTGGTTTTGTCAAAATTGATGAGAAAACTTACTATGTCAAAGAAGGTGTCCGTCTAACTGGTGATATTACTGTTGATGGGAAACATTATTTCTTGGATGAGGAAGGTGTCCTTAAACAAGGGATTGTTTTGATTGATGGTAAAAAATTCTTCATTGACAGCGAAGGAAATCGTCAGGCTGGATGGAAGAAGGTTGAGAGTGACTGGTATTATTTCTCTAAAGAAGATGGAATGAAGACTGGTTGGCTGAAAGATGGTGGTAAATGGTATCATTTTAATGCTGCAGGCGTGATGCAAAAATGGTGGTTTAAAGAAGGTGACACTTGGTACTACTTAAATGGTTCAGGCGAAATGCAAACTGGTTGGTTGCAAGATGGTGGCACATGGTATTATCTAAATGGTTCAGGTGCAATGAAAGCTAGCCAATGGTTCCAAGTAGGTGGAACATGGTACTACCTTGATAATTCGGGTGCTATGAAAACTGGTTGGTTGAAACAAGGTGGTAGCTGGTATTATCTTGACGGTTCAGGCGCTATGAAGACTGGTTGGTTCCAAGTAGATGGCAAATGGTACTATGCTTATAGTTCAGGAGCTCTTGCTGTCAGCACTACAATCAATGGTTACACAGTAAATGCCAACGGTGAGTGGGTTTAAAAAGTGTAAAATTTACCATAAAAAATGTAAATGATGAAAAGAAAACAAAAAGAAAGCTTATAAAATGAGCTTTCTTTTTTTGTTGTAATAGGTATATTTGAAAATCTATATAAGAATATAATTGAATATATAAAATAAGTTATTATTTGATTATTTTCTTTGAAAGCGTTATAATAAATTCAAATATAATTACAAAAAAGGGGTTTCAAAAATGGATAAAAAGAAAATGATTTTAACTAGCTTGGCTAGTGTGGCTGTTTTGGGATCAGGTTTTCTTGCATCTAATCCTTCAACTGTAAAAGCTGAAGATGTGCAACCTACTGCAACACAACCAGCTACTACGGATACTAAAGAGGCTTTAAAAGCTGCTTTTGAAAAAATGGAAAAAGCTGTTGAAGATAATATTAACAAAGACGACAGCATTAAAGCAGAAGATAAGGCGAAAGCTATTGAGGAAGCAAAAGCTGAAATCGGTAAGGAAGATATCTTAAAGGCTATCGAAAATGGTGATTTGGATGCTGAAGATGTTGCAAAAGAGTTAGAAGATGACTTTAATAAAGCTGGTGTGACTAATCCAACTGTACAACCAGCTCCAGGTGCTGAGTTGGTTCGTAATGAATCAGGTGAAGTTACAGAAGCTAAGCCAGTTAATGGTGGAATTGATGCAGATAGTCAGGATAAAATCAACAAGCGTTTGGACGAAGAAAAGACAGATGCTAAGGATGCTGGCGAACGTGTAGAAGCTGCGAAAAATGATGTTGAAGAAGCAAAAGCTATTGTAGAAGCAGCAAAAGCAGCGAAAGAAAAAGCTCAAAAAGAACTTGATAGTTATGCTGACGCTGATGGTGAACAAGCAGACCAATATAGAGAAGCTGCTCAAAAGGATCTTGATGCTGCAGATAAAGCTCTAGAAGCAGCTCAAGCAGAACTTAAAGCGCGTGAAGCAGACTTGAAAGCTGAAGAAGCTAAATTGGATACAACAATTGAAGCTCTTCAAAACAAGGTCGCTGATTTGGAAAAAGAAGTTTCTAAATTAGAAGATAATCTTAAAGATGCGGAAGCAAATGGTTCTGAAGATTATATTAAAGAAGGGCTTCAGAAAGAATTAGATGCTAAAAGAGCGGAATTGGAGAAGGCAGAAGCTGATCTAGAAGCAGCTCTTAAAGGTTTGGAGCCAGAATATTCTAATGGAGATGCTGCAATTCTTGACAAACCAGAATATACAGAACCTCAAACAGAGCCCCAAAAAGAATCAAACAAGGCACCTGATAGACCTGCAAAACCAGCTCCAGAATTCCCAATCCCAGCTAAGGTTGGAACACCAGGAAACCCAGCTCCAACTTCTGAAACTCCTGCTCCAGTGTCAGAAACACCAGCAGGTCCATCAGCTGATGCACCATCTACTGAATCCCCAGCAGCGCCAGCACCTGGAACAAATAGTCCAGCTTCAGAAGCTCCATCAGCCCCAGCCTCTGCAACTCCAGCTGTAGCAGGAACTAGCCAAGATAATACTTATCAAGCCCCAGCTGCAAAAGCTGAAGATAAGAAAGAACTTCCAAATACGGGTGGAAAAGATAATGTTGCAGTTGCATTCTTAGGATTCTTAGGATTACTTCTTGGATTCCTTCCGTTTGTGAAACGTAAAAACTAAATCATATGATGGTATAGATTTTAAGTAATTAAATCAAAGCAGGAGAGAAATCTCCTGTTTTTTTGTTTAAACTAGATTTTTTATGAAGATTTAAGATATTTGAATTGAATTCAAAATTATAATTTACTATATAAAATGAAAATAATGAAAAGAAAGAGAAAGAAAGCTAGTAAAATATGCTTTATTTTCTTTGGAATTTTCCATATTTTTGAAATATAACATATCAATAATAAAGGATATAGAATATAACGTATCCCTTGATTTCACTTGAAAAAAGGTTTATAATGTACATAAATATGATTCTTAAAAAGAGGTACACAGGATGAACAAAAAGAAAATGATTTTGACTAGCTTAGCAAGTGTTGCTGTTTTGGGAGCGGCATTTGTTGCATCTCAACCGTCAGTCGTGAAAGCTGCAGAGGAGCCTAATACAACTTCTGCTCAACCAGCTGGAGCTCCTGCAACTCCTAAATCAGAAGTGACAAGTCCAGAAATTAAACAAGCTGAAGCTGACGCTAAAAAAGCTGAAGAAAAAGTTGCTGAAGCTCAAGCAAAAGTAGATACAACTACTCCTGTGGCTGATGAAGCAGCTAAAAAACTTGAAACTGAGAAAAAAGAAGCTGCTGATGCTGAAGCTGAAAAAACAGAAGCTGAAAAAGATAAAAAAACTGCTGACGATGAATTAGCCGCAGCAAAAACAAAAGCAGCAGAAGCTGATGCTAAAGCAAAAGAAGAAGCGAAGAAAGAAGAAGACGCTAAAAAAGAAGAAGCTGATTCTAAAGAAGCATTAACCGAGGCTTTAAAACAATTACCTGATGATAACGAATTACTCGACAAAAAAGCAAAAGAGGAATTGTTGAAGGCTGTTGAATCTGGTGAATTAAAAGCTGGGGATATTCTTAAAGAATTAGCAGATGATAATGAAAAAGCTGAAGCTAATAAAGAAACTGAGAAAAAATTAAGAAATAAAGATCAAGCTAATGAAGCTAACGTTGCAACAACTCCAGCTAAAGAAGCTAAAACTAAAGATCAATTACCAGCAGACATTAAGGCTGGAATTGACAAAGCTGAAAAAGCAGATGCTGCTCGTCCAGCATCAGAAAAACTTCAAGATAAAGCTGATGATTTAGGTGAAAATGTTGATGAACTTAAAGAAGATGCTGAAGCATTAAAAGCTGAAGAAGATAAAAAAGCGGAAGCTCTTAAAAAACAAGAAGATACATTAAAAGAAGCCAAAGAAGCTCTTAAATCAGCTACAGATAACGGTTCTGATTCTGATATCGTTGCTTCATTAGATAAAGCTGTAAAAGCTATTGAAAAAGCTAAAGAAGCTGCTCAAGAAGCATTCGATAAAGCTGCTTCAGATACTCAAGCTGTTGCTGATGAATTAAACAAACTTACTGATGAGTACAACAAAACTCTAGAAGAAGTGAAAGCTGCTAAAGAAAAAGAAGCTAACGAGCCAGCTAAACCAGTAGAAGAAGAGCCAGCTAAACCAGCAGAAAAAACAGAAGCTGAAAAAGCTGCTGAAGCCAAAGCAGAAGCGGATGCTAAGGTTGCTGAATTAGAGAAAAAAGTTGCTGAAGAAGCTAAAAAAGTTGAAGAAGCTACAACTAAAGCTACTAAAGAAGCTGAAGATGTAAAAGCTGCAGAAAAAGCAAAAGAAGAAGCAGATAAAGCTAAAACTGACGCAGAAGCTGAATTAGCTAAAGCTAAAGAAGAAGCTGAAAAAGCAAAAGCTAAAGTTGAAGAACTTAAAAAAGAAGAAGCTGAAACTAAAGCTGCTCTTAAAGATGCTTTAGATCAATTAGAAAAAGATATCGATGCTGATGCTAAGATTACAAATAAAGAAGAAGCTAAAAAAGCATTAGGTAAAGAAGATATTTTAGCTGCAGTTGAAAATGGTGATTTAAAAGCTGAGGATGTTCTTAAAGAATTAGAAAATCAAAATGCGACTGCTGAAGCTACTAAAGATCAAGATCCTCAAGCTGACGAAATCGGTGCTACAAAACAAGAAGGTAAAGCTCTATCTGAGCTTCCAGCTGCTGATAAAGAAAAATTAGACGCTGCTTACAACAAAGAAGCTTCTAAACCAATCGTTAAAAAACTTCAAGATATCGCTGATGATATCGCTGAAAAAATTGAAAAATTAACTAAAGTAGCTGATAAAGACAAAGCTGATGCTACTGAAAAAGCTAAAGCAGCAGAGGAAAAAACAGCTGCATTAAATAAACAAAATGAAACTTTAGAAAAAGCTAAAGCTGCTCTTGAAACAGCTAAGAAAAATGAAGCAGACAAAGCTATCCAAGATGGATTAAAAGATGCTGTAACTAAATTAGAAGCTGCTGTTGCTTCTGCTAAAACTGCTGCTGATGAAGCTCAAGCTAAATTTGACGAAGTTAACGAAGTAGTAAAAGCTTACAAAGATGAAATTGACAAGCTAACTGATGATTATAATGCAACTCTAGGTTATATCGAAAACTTAAAAGAAGTTCCTAAAGGTGAAGCACCTAAAGACTTCAGTGGTGGTGTAAATGATGAAGAAGCACCTACTGAACCTGCTAAAGAAGCAGATGAGGTTCCAACTGTTCCTAACGCTCCAGAATTCAACGGCGGTGTGAATCCTGCTGACGCTCCTTCGTCTGAAGAAAAACCTGAATTCAATGGCGGAGTAAACGCTGCTGAAGCTGCTACTACTGAAGAAAAACCTGAGTTCAACGGTGGAGTAAACGATGAAGAAGCGCCTACAACTGAAAATACTCCAGAGTTCAATGGTGGTGTAAATGATGATAACGCTACTACTCAACCTAATAATCCAGAATTTAACGGCGGAGTGAATGATACAACACCTCCAACTGAGCCAGCTAAACCAGAAGGTGAAGCACCAGCTGAGCAACCAAAAACAGAAGTTCCAGATATTAAATCTGAAATCAAACGTCTTGAAAAAGAAGTTGAAAAACTTGAATCTGACGTGAAAGATGCAGAAAATGGTGCTGAAGATTATTTTGTAGAAGGATTGAAAGGTGAATTAGATAAAGCTAAAGCAGAATTAGAAGAACTTAAAGCTGCTTGGTTAAATCTTGTGAATGATAAACCTGAATTTGATTTATCAAAATTAAATGAAGGTAAATTACCTGAATCGAATAAAGAAAATACAGCGCCATCAAGACCTGAAAAACCAGCTCCTGAATTTCCAATCCCAGCTAAAGTTGGAACACCTGGAAATCCACCGCGTGAAAATTCTGATACTACAGCTGTCAATGAACCTGCACTTGTACCAAAAACACCATCAGCTCCTGGAACAGATGCTTCAGCTACACCAACAGCTGATACACCATCAACTCCTGCGGTTGCACCAACTGTAGCAGGTACTAACAAAGACAATACTTATCAAGCCCCAGCTGCAAAAGCTGAAGATAAGAAAGAACTTCCAAATACTGGTGGTAAAGATAATGTTGCAATTGCATCATTAGGATTCCTTGGATTGCTCCTTGGTGCCCTTCCATTTGTGAAACGCAAAAACTAATTAGTTGAAGATATAAAAGAGAAGGATTTATGACCTTCTCTTTTTGTGATATGGACTATAGTGAGAGTTCTGTTGAAAAGAAGAAAAAAGTGAACAAAACGATGTTTCAGATTTGTTCACTTTTATTCTATAAACTTACAATAGTGCCTCAAATTCAGCGACGGTCATGCCCAACTGCTGGCTGGCAACCTCGGAAGTCAGGAGACCTTGACGAACCATGTCTAAGAAGGCAAAAAGTTTCCCTTCTTCCCTTCCTTCAACTTTCCCACGCTCTAAACCTTTTTCTTCAGCTTGTTCCAAGGCATAGTCCTGTGCTAACAAGGCTTGTTCTTCGCGTCTACGCTGTTCACTAAACATTTTCCTGTCCTCCTCGGACCAGCTCTTGTAGTCTAGCAGTTGGTCTGCTTGACTGATGACTCGCTCGGGTTGTTGGGTAAAGGGTTTATTCCCAAAAAACTCCAACCAGGGTTTGCGAACCTCGTCTTTGCTGGTTTCTCTGTATTTTTTTAATTCCAAGAATGCCATCTTGACTAGATGGTTTTCTTGTCTATTGTTTGTAATTGTTAAAGCCTCACCTGTCGTGTCCTCGCGCATACTAAAGCTATGGAAAGCCAAGTCATCTTGGAAATAATTGCTATTCACGATTGCAATGGCATAAACGGGGGCGATGTGTTTGTAACTTTGATGTGTATCACCTTCTCGTTGACGAATTTTTTCGAGATTTTGATTGACCTGACTGCATAAGTAAGCCCACAAACGATTAATGAAAAAATTCTGATGATGCACTTGGATTTCGATAATAACCTGCGTGCCATTGTCTAACTCTGCCAAAACATCTATACTGGTATAGAAATCCTGCGCTGAGTACGGCAGGGAAGGCAAGACGTGAATGTTACTTCCCTCCAAAATCGTCACATTTTTTGCTGGTAAATCCAGCATATCGCGGATAAATTGACAAGTGATTTCTGGATTGCTAAAGATTTTCTTAGCAACCAAATCATTGGTTGGGCTGATGCCCGGATGACGTACAGTCATACTCTTTCTCCTTTCATTATACCACAGTTTTAAATCTAGGTTTACTGGATTCTCTGGCTCTATCTATTTATTCGGAAAAAGTGTGAAAAATATTGGGTATGGCTCTTCCCAATGGTATTTTTTGGTGCTTTCCTTTATAATGGGTGTATGGATAAGAAAAAATTATTATTGATTGATGGGTCTTCTGTTGCTTTTCGGGCGTTTTTTGCCCTCTATCAACAGTTGGACCGTTTTAAGAATGCGGCTGGCTTGCATACCAATGCGATTTATGGCTTTCAGTTGATGTTGAGCCATTTGTTGGAGCGGGTTGAGCCGAGTCATATTTTGGTGGCTTTTGATGCGGGAAAGACGACCTTCCGGACAGAGATGTATGCGGACTATAAGGGTGGTCGAGCTAAGACTCCTGATGAGTTTCGTGAGCAATTTCCCTTCATTCGTGAGTTGCTGGATCATATGGGGATTCGTCATTATGAGTTGGCTCAGTATGAGGCGGATGACATCATTGGGACACTGGATAAACTAGCAGAGCAGGATGGTTTTGATATTACCATTGTCAGTGGGGACAAGGATTTGATTCAGCTGACGGATGAGCATACGGTGGTTGAGATTTCCAAGAAAGGTGTGGCTGAGTTTGAGGCTTTTACGCCAGAATATCTTATGGAAAAGATGGGGATTACACCGACTCAGTTTATCGATCTCAAGGCGCTCATGGGTGATAAGTCGGATAATATTCCTGGGGTAACTAAAATCGGTGAAAAGACGGGTATCAAGCTCTTGCTGGAGCATGGCTCACTCGAGGGGATTTATGAGAATATCGATGGGATGAAGGTTTCTAAGATGAAGGAAAATCTCATCAATGATAAGGAACAGGCCTTTTTGTCAAAAACACTGGCGACCATTGATACCAAGGCACCGATTGAGATTGGTTTGAAGGATTTAGTCTATAGCGGTCCAGATGTGGAAAATCTTGGAAAATTCTACGATGAGATGGGCTTCAAACAGCTCAAGCAGGCTTTAAATGTGTCGTCAGCTGATGTGGCTGAGAGTTTGGACTTTACTATTGTTGAGCAAGTCAGTCAAGATATGCTGAGTGAAGAATCTATCTTCCATTTTGAGCTTTTTGGTGAGAATTACCATACGGATGATTTGGTTGGTTTTGCCTGGTCTTGTGGGGATAAACTTTATGCTACAGACAAGCTTGAGCTGTTGCAAGACCCGATTTTCAAGGACTTTTTAGAAAAAACACCTCTGAGAGTTTATGATTTTAAGAAGGCTAAAGTTCTCTTGAATCGCTTTGGTGTGGATTTGCAAGCGCCTGCTTTTGACAGCCGTTTGGCTAAATACCTCCTTTCGACTGTGGAGGACAATGAAATTGCGACTATTGCTAGTCTTTATGGTCAGACTTATTTGGTTGATGATGAGACTTTCTATGGTAAGGGAGTCAAGAAGGCCATTCCTGAACGCGAGAAATTCTTGGAGCATTTGGCGCGTAAACTTGCTGTTTTGGTCGAAACAGAACCTGTTTTGCTTGAAAAACTCAGCGAAAATGGGCAATTAGAGCTTCTTTATGATATGGAGCAACCTCTGGCTTTTGTCCTTGCCAAGATGGAAATTGCTGGTATTACGGTCAAGAAAGAGACCTTGCTTGAGATGCAGGCTGAAAATGAGCTTGTCATTGAAAAACTCACTCAGGAGATTTACGAACTGGCTGGTGAGGAGTTTAATATCAATTCGCCTAAGCAGTTGGGAGTGCTTCTCTTTGAAAAATTGGGGCTACCTCTAGAATACACTAAGAAAACCAAAACTGGATACTCGACTGCGGTGGATGTCTTGGAACGCTTGGCTCCTATTGCGCCAATTGTTAAGAAAATTCTCGACTACCGTCAGATTGCCAAGATTCAATCTACTTATGTGATTGGCTTGCAGGACTGGATTTTGGCTGATGGCAAGATTCATACTCGCTATGTTCAGGATTTGACCCAGACTGGACGTCTGTCTAGTGTGGATCCAAACTTGCAAAATATCCCTGTTCGCTTGGAACAAGGTCGTCTCATTCGTAAGGCTTTTGTGCCTGAGTGGGAGGATAGTGTACTGCTTAGTTCGGACTACTCACAGATTGAATTGCGCGTTTTGGCACATATTTCTAAGGATGAGCACTTGATTAAGGCTTTCCAAGAGGGGGCAGATATCCATACTTCGACAGCCATGCGTGTCTTTGGCATTGAACGTCCTGAGGATGTGACTGCAAACGACCGTCGCAATGCCAAGGCTGTCAACTTTGGAGTGGTTTACGGGATTTCAGACTTTGGTTTGTCTAATAATCTGGGCATTAGCCGTAAGGAAGCCAAAGCCTATATTGATACCTACTTTGAACGCTTCCCAGGTATTAAAAACTACATGGATGAAGTGGTGCGTGAGGCGCGTGATAAGGGCTATGTGGAGACCCTCTTCAAGCGTCGTCGTGAGTTGCCAGATATCAATTCTCGCAACTTCAATATTCGTGGTTTTGCAGAGCGAACGGCCATCAACTCACCTATCCAGGGTTCGGCAGCAGATATTCTTAAGATTGCCATGATTCAGCTGGATAAAGCCTTGGTTGCAGGTGGTTATCAGACTAAGATGCTGTTACAAGTGCACGATGAAATCGTACTTGAAGTTCCTAAATCTGAATTGGCAGAGATGAAAAAATTGGTCAAACAAACTATGGAAGAAGCCATTCAACTCAGTGTTCCCCTTATCGCAGATGAGAATGAAGGGGCAACCTGGTACGAGGCTAAATAAAAAGGGGGCTAGTCCTCCTTTTTTGTAGTAGAATTATGCAAGCCTTTTCAAAATATGCTATACTGATGAAAAAGGAGGATTTCTATGAGTCAAGAATTTATCAATCCAAGTGATGGCGTGATTCGTCAGTATCTCGCAACGAGTAAAACCCTTGCTGTGGTGGGCTTGTCTGACCGTGAGGAAACAACGAGCAATCGAGTGACCAAGGAAATGCAGGCTCGGGGTTATAAAATCATTCCAGTCAATCCCAAGGTGGCAGGTGGCGAAATCTTGGGTGAAAAGGCTTATGCTAGTCTAGCTGAGATTCCTTTTCCTGTAGATATTGTCAATGTTTACCGTCGCAGCGAGTTTCTGCCTGATGTGGCGCGTGATTTTCTCAAAGCTGATGCCAAGATTTTTTGGGCACAGCTAGGACTTGAAAGTCTAGAAGCGGAAGAAATCTTGCGTGCTGGTGGATGTGATGATATCGTGATGAATCGTTGCATCAAGAGAGAACATACACGCTTGATTGAGGAAGCATAAGAAAAAGGTAGCTGATGGGCTACCTTTTGTGTTATACTCAATGAAAATCAAAGAGCAAACTAGGAAACTAGCCGCAGGTTGCTCAAAAAACTGTTTTGAGGTTGTAGATAAGACTGACGAAGTCAGTCACATACCTACGGCAAGGCGACGTTGACGTGGTTTGGAGAGATTTTCGAAGAGTTTAGAAAATACCGATAAGGGTCTGCATACCAAGACTAGTGAGGATGATGGCAATCCAGCAGATGGCTCCGAGAAGAATGGATTTTCCACTGGATTTGACCATAGCGACCAGATTGGTTTTGAGACCGATAGCACTCATGGCCATGACAATAAGGAATTTAGAGAGTTGTTTGAGAGGGGTAAAGAAACTACTGGACACACCTAGAGAGGTGAGTAGTGTAGTGAGGAGAGAGGCAAGGATAAAGTAAAGGATAAAAAGTGGGAAGACTTTTTTCAGTTGTAGGCTTTGCTTGTTTTCTTGTTGGCGACTTTGCCAGTAGGATAGAAAGAGCGTGATAGGGATAATGGCCAAAGTACGTGTGAGTTTAACAATGGTTGCAGACTCGAGGGTATTGGTCTGGTAGAGACTATCCCAGGCGCTAGCTGTGGCGGTTACAGAGGAAGTATCATTGACTGCAGTTCCTGCAAAGAGGGCGAAGCCGTCATTGGATAGATGAAGCCAGGTGCCGAGGGTTGGAAAGATGAGCGCAGCCAAGACATTGAAGAAAAAGATAACGGAGATGGCTTGGGCTACTTCCTTTTCCTTAGCATGGATAACGGGCGCTGTTGCCGCAATGGCAGAGCCCCCACAGATAGAAGAACCTACTCCAATCAAGGTAGCCAGTTTTGTGTCCAGTGCAAAGAAGCGCTGGAAAAGATAGGCAACAATCAAGGCTATTGAAATGGTGGACAGGATGACAGGGAGTGAAGATTGCCCAACTGCGAAGACTTGCGAGATATTGAGACCAAAACCAAGCAAGATAACGGCATACTGGAGCAATTTTTTAGAACTAAAGGTCAACCCAGCATCCAGTTGTTTATAGGACGAGAGAAAGGGATGTAGGAGCATGCCTATGAAAATGGCAAAAACGGGCGCGCCAATAACAGGGAAGAATCCTCCTAAGTACCAAGATAGAATGGAAATGAGAAGGCAGGCCAAGATGCCTGCTCCATTTTTTGATAGAAATGACATAAAAACCTCCAAATAGAATCTGTTACCATTATAGACCTGTAGAGAGGAAAAGTAAAATAGAAAGTGGAGCTAACAATTATTTGACAAGTAGTGCTAATTATGTAATAATAATCCTACAAGAACTGTAACGAAGTCTTGGCAAAAACAAAAATACCAGAGCTCCACCTCTGGTATTTCTTTTTGTCCAGTTACATTAAAACTAAACTCAGGTTATATTTTTTTGTCGCGCTTATCTAACCACTTTCTGACTATCCACTCAGAAATGACATTACCGGTAATAGTAATCAGTAATGGTGCTAGAATAACTGTAACGAAGATTAGCAAAAACTCACCTCCAAACTAAGTTCGTTAGTGGAGTTGCGACAAATCCATTTTAACATACTTCAATTTGTCATGCTAGCGTTATTCTATCATGTATTTTTGCGGTCGGGGGGCTTTTGTAGTATAATAGAGATACGTTTTGAAAGTAGGAGGTATCTATGGACTTAACTAAGCGCTTTAATAAACAGTTAGATAAGATTCAAGTTTCGTTGATTCGTCAATTTGACCAGGCTATTTCGGAGATTCCTGGGGTCTTGCGTTTGACCTTGGGGGAGCCTGATTTTACAACGCCAGATCATATCAAGGAGGCGGCCAAGCGAGCGATTGATCAGAACCAATCCTACTATACAGGGATGAGTGGTCTGCTGACTCTACGTAAGGCGGCCAGTGACTTTGTTAAGGAAAAGTACCAACTGGACTATGATCCTGAAAATGAAATCTTGGTTACAATTGGGGCGACAGAGGCTTTATCTGCTACTTTGACGGCTATTTTGGAAGAGGGAGACAAGGTACTTTTGCCAGCTCCTGCCTATCCAGGTTATGAACCGATTGTCAATCTAGTTGGGGCAGAGATTGTCGAGATTGACACAACTGAAAATGGTTTTGTCTTGACTCCTGAAATGTTGGAGAAGGCCATTTTGGAGCAGGGTGACAAGCTCAAGGCGGTTATTCTCAACTATCCAGCCAATCCGACAGGAATTACCTACAGTCGGGAGCAGTTGGAGGCCTTGGCAGCTGTTTTACGCAAGTACGAAATTTTTGTTGTCTGTGATGAGGTTTACTCAGAATTGACCTACACAGGCGAAGCCCATGTGTCTCTGGGAACTATGTTGAGAGATCAGGCTATTATTATCAATGGTCTATCTAAATCACATGCCATGACAGGTTGGCGTTTGGGACTGATTTTCGCTCCTGCAGCCTTTACAGCTCAGTTGATTAAGAGTCACCAGTACTTGGTTACTGCCGCAAATACTATGGCTCAACATGCTGCGGTAGAAGCCTTGACGGCTGGTAAAAATGATGCGGAACCTATGAAGAAGGAATACATCCAGCGTCGAGATTATATTATCGAGAAAATGACTGCTCTTGGTTTTGAGATTATCAAACCAGACGGTGCCTTCTATATCTTTGCTAAGATTCCAGCGGGATACAATCAAGACTCCTTTGCCTTTCTCAAGGATTTTGCTCAGAAGAAGGCTGTTGCCTTTATCCCTGGTGCAGCCTTTGGGCGTTACGGGGAAGGTTATGTTCGCCTATCTTATGCAGCCAGCATGGAGACGATCAAAGAAGCCATGAAACGACTTGAGGAGTACATGAGAGAAGCATGATTCAGTCTATCACGAGTCAAGGCTTGGTGCTCTACAATCGCAATTTTCGTGAGGATGACAAGCTCGTTAAGATTTTTACAGAGCAGGCTGGTAAGCGGATGTTTTTCGTCAAACACGCTGGTCAGTCCAAACTAGCGCCAGTAATTCAGCCCTTGGTGTTGGCTCGATTTCTCTTGCGAATCAATGATGACGGACTCAGCTATATCGAGGACTATCATGAGGTGATGACCTTTCCCAAGATTAATAGCGACCTCTTTGTCATGGCCTATGCGACCTATGTGGCGGCTCTTGCAGATGCTAGTTTGCAGGATAATCAGCAGGATGCTCCCTTGTTTGCTTTTTTGCAAAAGACTTTGGAGTTGATGGAAGCAGGTTTGGATTATCAGGTTTTGACCAATATTTTTGAAATCCAAATCTTGACTCGATTTGGGATTAGCCTCAATTTTAATGAGTGTGTCTTCTGCCATCGGGTCGGTCAGGCTTTTGATTTTTCTTTCAAATATGGAGCCTGCCTCTGTCCAGAGCATTATCATGAGGATGAGAGACGTTGCCATCTCAATCCCAATATCCCTTATCTGCTCAATCAATTTCAAGCCATTGATTTTGAGACTTTGGAGACCATTTCGCTCAAGCCTGAAATCAAGCAAGAGTTACGCCAATTTATGGATCAACTCTACGAAGAATACGTTGGGATTCACCTAAAATCAAAGAAATTTATTGATTCCCTAGCAGACTGGGGACAATTACTAAAAGAGGAAAAGAAATGAAAAAAATCGCAGTAGATGCCATGGGGGGCGATTACGCACCTCAGGCCATCGTTGAGGGTGTCAATCAAGCCCTAGCTGACTTTTCAGATATCGAGGTTCAACTCTACGGAGATGAAGCTAAAATCAAGCAATATCTGACAGCGACAGAGCGCGTCAGCATTATCCATACGGATGAAAAGATTGATTCAGACGATGAACCTACGAGAGCTATTCGGAAGAAGAAAAATGCCAGTATGGTCTTGGCAGCTAAGGCTGTCAAAGAGGGTGAAGCAGATGCTGTCCTATCGGCTGGGAATACAGGTGCTTTACTAGCAGCAGGATTTTTCATCGTGGGTCGTATCAAGAATATCGATCGTCCTGGGCTTATGTCAACCTTGCCGACTGTAGATGGGAAGGGGTTTGACATGCTGGACCTCGGTGCTAATGCGGAAAATACAGCTCAGCACCTCCATCAATATGCGGTTCTAGGTTCCTTCTATGCTAAAAATGTTCGTGGAATTGCGCAACCACGTGTTGGCTTACTTAACAACGGAACAGAGAGTAGCAAGGGTGACCCGCTTCGTAAGGAAACTTACGAATTACTAGCAGCTGATGAAAGTTTGAACTTTATCGGAAACGTGGAAGCGCGTGATTTGATGAATGGCGTTGCGGATGTTGTTGTGGCAGATGGTTTCACGGGAAACGCTGTGCTCAAATCCATTGAAGGAACAGCCGTGGGAATCATGGGTTTGCTCAAGACTGCTATTACAGGTGGAGGTCTTCGAGCGAAACTAGGCGCCCTCCTTCTCAAGGATAGCCTCAGAGGTTTGAAAAAACAGCTCAACTATTCAGATGTTGGTGGAGCGGTCTTGTTTGGTGTCAAGGCACCGGTTGTCAAGACTCATGGCTCAAGCGATGCCAAGGCTGTTTATAGTACAATCCGCCAGATTCGTACCATGCTAGAAACAGACGTAGTTGCCCAGACTGCGCGTGAATTTTCAGGAGAATAAAAGAGATGACAGAAAAAGAAATTTTTGACCGTATTGTGACCATTATCCAAGAGCGACAGGGAGAGGACTTTGTCGTGACAGAATCCTTGAGTCTGAAAGATGATTTGGATGCTGACTCAGTTGACTTGATGGAGTTTATCTTGACACTGGAAGATGAATTTAATATCGAAATCAGCGATGAGGAAATTGACCAACTGCAAAGTGTAGGAGATGTGGTTAAAATCATTCAAGCAAAATAAAGATAAGAAGTTCCAAGGCACTTGCTTTGGAATTTTTTATTTGGCTTAATACTCTTCTAAAATCTCTTCAAACCACGTCAGCGTCGCCTTACCGTACTCAAGTACAGCCTGCGGCTAGCTTCCTAGTTTGCTCTTTGATTTTCATTGAGTATAAGTGACCGTTTAGGAACAGATTTAGTCTTTCTAGGGACAGTAGAAATCTGAGGAGAAATAAGGAATATAATGAAATTAGAAAAATCAATCTCCAAAAAGGAAATAAGAAATAAAGATCAAATGAAAATATCAATGAGTTTCTGCTAGAATGAAATTGTTAATATAGTCACAATTTTAATTGACTTTCCTTTTTTACAGGACTATAATGTAGATATAAAAAAGGATTTATTTTATAGTTGGGGGAAGGTGATGGCTATGTACTTTTGATAAACTAGTCTCTATCTTATGTTCTTGGAAATGTTAGGAGGTCTTATGGTTCAGGTTCATGAACCTGACATCTATTTTGCCTTCGTTTCTATTTGATTTTCTTACTTTGGATTTATCTATTTTAGGAGGAAATGGCTATGAAAAAATCTAAACTACTCACTCTTGGTTTGCTTGCAGGTGCTGGTCTACTATTGTCTATCAATCAAGCACAGGCTGCAGATACTTGGGTTAAAAATGGTGCTGACTGGAATCTTTCTCAAGATGGCAGCCTCGCTAAAAACAAATGGGTGCAAAATGCTGGCTCTTGGTACCATTTTGACGGTTCTGGTAAAATGCAGACAGGCTGGCTCAAAGATGGTAACACCTGGTATTCACTAGCAGATAGTGGTGCTATGCGCACAGGCTGGTACAAGGAAGGTAACACCTGGTACTCACTCGCAAATAGTGGTGCTATGCGCACAGGTTGGTACAAAGAAGGGTCTACATGGTATTACCTCAAAGGCAGTGGCGCTATGGCAACAGGATGGGCGACTGCAAATGGTCAATGGTCTTACTTTGAAAAATCAGGTGCTATGGTAGCAGATAGAGCTGTTCCAGCAAGCGATGGGGAAAGTTATGTCATTGGTAAGGATGGATATCTGTTAACCAAACTCCCAAGTCAGGTTGAACAAGATCCTTTTGATGATACAGTTATTACAGATATCGTTACTTTGTCTGATGGTTATGACTATCACCTTGTTCATAAGAAAGATGGAGTTGTTATCGAAAAGAATGCCTGGTATATCAAACCTATTGTTGAACGTTTTTCTTATCAAAAGATTGGCGATATAAAACGAAATACTTTAGATGCAATTACTGATAATAAAAAACCAGGGGAAGAAATTGATCCTAAAGCTGTCATAAAGAATTTCCAAAACTTACCAAATAAGTATTACTTTGGAGCAGATGGACGTAAGGTTGCGAATCTACCAGAATTCACTACTCACTTCCCTATTCAAAAAGTTGGGTCTGAACTTTATCTTAAAAACTCAAGTCCAGTTATTAGTCTAGATTCATCTGGATTGACAATTAATGACAATAAACTTTATCTAAGAGGTGCCAATGATGATAATGGTAAACTTGTAACTGGATATTTTACAATGTTTATGGACGGATTATTATCTAAAGATCACCATATTTTGGGCTATGCAGATGAATCTGGTGAAATCGTGAAGATGAAAGTTTTGCCTAATGATTTCCGTGATTATATTGAAAAAGGAATTTCCGGTTTTTATGGAGAAACTGTTCGATACGACAGTTCAACAGGAAATGTTTCTGTTGTGAAATAAACTATTTCACATAGTAAAACGAAAAAGCGAACAGCTTTGTATACTAGGAAGTCATGTTCGCTTTTATTCATAAAGTAATAGTTACTATTAGCCCTCTGTTTCAAAAAAATCTGCTTGATAATAATCACGAACCTCTCTTTTCATTTCTTCTAGTAATCGACTTTCATCTGTTGATTCGAGTAAGGATAATCCTTTATTAATCATAGTATGATCTTCATTAACAATTCCCAGACGTACTTGAGCTACACCTAATAAATCGTATCGTTTCAATATTTTTGCTAAATCAAGGCATTCTTGAATTAAGCATAGACAGTCATCTTTCTTCCCTGCTTCAAGGTACATTCGTGTCATATTGGCTAGAATGGAGTAATGAATACTTTGAATCGGACGATAATCTGTGTATTTATTTAGAGATTTTACAAGTCTTTGACGTAGCATTTCTAGTGAATCAATAGGGAAATGGAAAATGATCATCACTAGCAATCGTAAATCTGAGAGGAACCACTGATCTCTTTTTTCCAATTCTTTCCATAACTCCTCAGCCAAGACTTGAGCTTTATCGGAAAACTGATTTTCAATCACTTCTATAAAAATGGTTAGTTCTTTCACAGCATGTTCTATTGGGATATCATTCTGCACTTCATCTAGATAAATTTGACATTTTGATAGCAGTGTCTTCATTTCTTCTAGATTAGGTGAAGAAATGACTTGATAATATTCTGAAAATAATTTCTTACGAGAATCCATTTGGTAATGTTGACAAATATAATGAAATTCATCGAAACTCATATCAATTTGCCTCAAAAGTAACTCCATAGTATCATACCTAGGAGTAGAATGATTATTTTCAAACTTAGATAAGTTAGAATGAGTAATGTAGTCACCACAGACCTCATTTTGTGTAATCCCTTTTGACTTACGAATGTATTTATAAACTGAACCAATATCCCACCGCATATTTTTGCCTCCAAAAATGTTCCAAAAGTAGAAGTTTTAGGAAAATATTTATATTTAGTATATCATAAAGGTGTGGGGTGGGCAATGATGATAGAAAGAAGGTGTTGGTTGACTCTTAAGGATTATTAGGAGTTATGTAGAATGTTTATGATGGAAAAATATCTTTTTATAACTATTCAATAAAGGAGGAAATGGCTATGAAAAAATCTAAACTACTCACTCTTGGTTTGCTTGCAGGTGCTGGTCTACTTTTGTCTATCAACCAAGCACAAGCTGCAGATACTTGGGTTAAAAATGGCGCTGACTGGAATCTTTCTCAAGATGGCAGTCTCGCTAAAAACAAATGGGTGCAAAATGCTGGCTCTTGGTACCACTTTGACGGTTCTGGTAAAATGCAGACAGGCTGGTTCAAAGACGGAAATACATGGTATTCACTAGCAGATAGTGGTGCTATGCGCACAGGTTGGTACAAGGATGGTAACACATGGTACTCACTCGCAAATAGTGGTGCTATGCGTACAGGTTGGTACAAAGAAGGGTCTACTTGGTACTACCTCAAAGACAGTGGTGCTATGGCAACAGGATGGGCGACTGCAAATGGTCAATGGTCTTACTTTGAAAAATCAGGTGCAATGGTCGCAGACAGAGCTGTTCCAGCCAGTGATGGGGAAAGTTATGTCATTGGTAAGGATGGATATCTGTTAACCAAACTCCCAAGTCAGGTTGAACAATCTCAAGCGGATGATACAATTATCACCAATATTGTTACTTTGTCTGATGGGTATGATTATCATCTTATTCCTAGAAAAGATGGAGTCATTGTTGAAAAAAATGCTTGGTACATAAAACCTGAATTTAAGAAGTTTTCTGATAAATATGGAGATAAAGTTTCCAATACGATGTTGGCTTTAGTAGATAATACGGAAGAAGGACAAGAAATTAATCCTAAAGCTGTCGTGAAAAACTTTCAAAATTTACCAAACAGGTATTACTTTGGGGCAGATGGTCGTCGCGTAACAAATTTACCAGAAATGACCACCTATTCAGAGATTAAAAAAGTTGGAAATGATGTCTATCTAGAAAATCCGGGTGCACGACTTCTTCTTGGAGCTACCAGCTTCACAATCAATAATAATAAACTATACCATTTAGATGGTGCTAATGGCAAACTCAAAACAGGTTATTTTGCATTGATTGATGATAGACCAAGCTATCATCACTATCATATTCTTGTTTATGCAGACCAATCTGGTGAAATTCTTAAAATGAAACGATTGCCAACAGGAATTTCAGATTATCTTAATAAAGAAATTGACGGTTTCTACGGTCAAACTGTTAAAATCGATAGTAAGACAGGAAATGTTTCTGTTGTTAAATAAACTATTTCACATAGTAAAATGAAAAAGCGAACAGCTTCGTTTACTAGGAAGTCATGTTCATTTCACTATAGAATAGGAGGAAATGGCTATGAAAAAATCTAAACTACTCACATTTGGTCTGCTTGCAGGTGCTGGCCTACTATTGTCAATCAATCAGGCACAGGCTGCAGATACTTGGGTTAAAAATGGTGCTGACTGGAATCTTTCACAAGATGGCAGTCTCGCTAAAAACAAATGGGTACAAAATGCTGGCTCTTGGTACCACTTCGACAGCACTGGTAAAATGCAGACAGGCTGGCTCAAAGACGGTAACACTTGGTATTCGCTCGCAGATAGTGGCGCCATGCGTACTGGCTGGTACAAGGAAGGCAATACATGGTACTCACTCGCAAATAGTGGGGCTATGCGTACAGGTTGGTACAAAGAAGGGTCTACATGGTATTACCTCAAAGGCAGTGGCGCTATGGCAACAGGATGGGCTATTGCAAATAATCAATGGTCTTACTTTGAAAATTCAGGTGCTATGGTCGCAGATAGAGCTGTCCCAGCCAGTGATGGGGAAAGTTATGTCATTGGTAAGGATGGTTATCTAGCAAATAGAAAAGATTCTGGATACAATATTCATGATATTGTCAAACTTGGAGATGGGCAAGAATATTTGCTAAATGCTAAAGGTAACGATGTTATTATTGAAAAAAACACTTGGTACATCAAACCTGAGTTCAAGAAGTTTTCCGACAAATATGGGGATGAGGTTGCAAATACAACCTTAGCTTTAGTAGATAATAAAGAAGAAGGACAAGAAATTGATCCTAAAGCTGTCATTCGTAATTTCCAAAATCTACCAGGTCGATATTACTTTGGAGCAGATGGTCGTAGAGTATTACCACTTCCAGAGATGACAACTAGATCAGAAATCAAAAAAGTTGGCAATGATCTTTATCTAGAAGACCCAGGTGTACGACTTCGATTTGATAACTTCACAATCAATAACAATAAACTATACTATTTAGATAATGGACAAAGTAAGCTCAAAACAGGTTACTTTGTACTGATTGATGATGGTATGGCTACAACCCTCCATCACTTACTTGTATATGCAGACCAATCTGGTGAGGTTCTTAAGATGAAACGCTTGCCATCAAGATTTTCAGATTATTTTGACAAAGAAATCGATGGTTTCTATGGTCAAAAAATTAAGATTACACAGCCAAATAAGTATGAATATTACAAGGTTCTTGTGGTAAAATAAATAGATAAGCAATCTTCACAACGAATATAAAAAATAAAACGTGCAAATCATTTTCAAGAGGCTTTAGATTTCTTGTATTTTAAAAGAAACTAAAGCCTTTTGTGGATTTATAAGGGGATAGAGAGGATATAAAATTATGAAAAGGAGTTTGTCATGAAAATGAAAAATACATTTGTAGAATTGGAACAATTTGAAGATATTTACAGTTGGTGATATCTATTCCCAAAGCAAAGCTAGTGTTTTGCTACTAATGGGTTAATTAAACGGATTTATGATTATATTACTTGAATTTTTAGTGTTTATATTGATTTTAATCAATATTTTAGTTCCTCCGATTTATCTAGGTAGTCAACTCTCTAAAGCATTTTATGACAAACGTTCTATATTTCTTTTGGTAGTTTTTCAGCTATTTGCTATCTTCGTTTTTCCGAGTTTCTCGCATGTTGCTAATTTATTATTCTTTTATATAATATTTTGGATTGTGTTAAAGAAAAAGAAGAAGGAAGCTCTATTTCTTGCCCTTTATCTATTTGTGTTTTATCAAAGTATTCGATATTTGATTTTGACATTTATAATACGATTGATATTTGACTACTCTGAACTATCTGATTTTTTGCATAGTGGATTTAATTCTGTATTTAGTTTGATTTCGTTGTTTTTGTCTGTTGTCATTTTAAGACGATGGGGAATTGATTTCAATATATTATTTTTAGATAAATTTCAATCGTTAGTGATGAAAAGTATGTGGATTTTATCCTTATTGTTTGGTTTCAGACTTTTTTCATCCATTATGTCTGGGGGATGTAATCCTTTCTACGTTCGTTTTGACACGACCATTTCTCTCTTGATTTTCATTCTCTTTTTCTCTTGGCTCTTTTACATCAAGCATTTAGAGCAGGTTTATCGTGATGAGCAGACCATTCAGAGACAGGAAGATGAAAATCGTTCCTTGCAAGGGATGGTGGATAAGTTGGGTCATCTCTATGATGAGGTTCGAGGTTTTCGTCATGATTTTGCAGGAATTGTCGCTAGTATGGAGCCTGCTATAGCTAATCAAGATATGGCTGAGGTGTCTACCATTTATCAAGATGTCTTTCTAAAGACCAATGAAAAGCTGAGAAAGGCGGATTACACAGCCTTTAATCTTCATAATATCCATGATATAGCTATTCGCAATACCTTGGCAAAAGCCATGATTGTGGCAGATAATCAGGGAATTCATTTTAGTTTGGAGACGGTGGGGGTCGTAGAAGAGCTGGCATTACCTATGTTGGAGGCTATCCGTATCCTTTCTATCCTCACGACAAATGCTTTAGAAGCAGCGAATGAGGCGGAAAATCCGCAGATTCGGGTTGCTTTGTTGGCAGGTGATAGGAGTGTCCGTTTTATCATTGAAAACACTCGTAAGAAAGAAGAACTGAATCCCAGCATTCTCAGTCAAAAGGGTTACTCTACCAAGGGTAACCATAGTGGACTGGGCTTAGCAACCTTGGAGGATATGGTTTTTCATTATGATTTGAACTTAGATACCCAGCTAGGAGAAACGACCTTTAGACAAGATTTAGAATTGCCATTTAAGGATGAGAAACGAGGGGGAGAGGAATGAGAATTTTAGTTTTGGAAGACGATAGAGTCCAGCAAGGACGGATAGAGCAGACTTTGCTGGATATCGGTCGCTCTCGCAATTTAAGATTGGAAATTGATATTGCCAAAAACTATGGTGACGTTGAAAAGTATTCTCAGTATTTTGATCATTATCAGCTCTATTTATTGGATTTAGAGATTGATGGAGAGCGTGATTGGATAGTATGATTTTGACTTTTATTAAGGAAACTCTATTTGCTTTATTGTTGATAGTCTCCATTATAGTTCCTCCAATCTATCTAGGTTGCCAAATTACACCGGAATTTCGTAAAAAGAGATACATAGTCTATTTACTAATGATGCAAGCAATAGCTGGTAAAACTTTTTTTGAAATCATGTATTTGGAAGTTTTAATCTTTTTTTACCTTATTTTCTATATGAAAGGGAAGAAAAAGGGGGAGTCTTTATTTCTTTCGCTCTATCTTTTTAGTTTTTATCAGAGTATTCGCTATTTATTGGTATTGTTCTATATTCGGATGTTAGATATAGATATGCTATCGGAAGTAGGAAATGGGATTGTTAACTCTTCTTTTTCCCTATTAGCTATCGTACTAACAGTAGTTATGATGAAACGTTGGTCTTTAGATTTGGATTTATTCTTTTCAGATGCTTTCAAAACCCACTATCGTAAGAGTTTTTTCATTATCCTACCTCTGACTGGATTTAGGATATTCTCTTCGTTTATGACCAATAGAAATAGTTCTTTCTACGTTCGTTTTGATACGACCATTTCTCTCCTGATTTTCATTCTCTTTTTCTCTTGGCTCTTTTACATTAAGCATTTGGAGCAGGTTTATCGTGATGAGCAGACCATTCAGAGACAGGAAGATGAAAATCGTTCCTTGCAAGGGATGGTGGACAAGCTGGGTCATCTCTATGATGAGGTTCGAGGTTTTCGTCATGATTTTGCAGGAATTGTCGCTAGTATGGAGCCTGCTATAGCTAATCAAGATATGGCTGAGGTGTCTACCATTTATCAAGATGTCTTTCTAAAGACCAATGAAAAGCTGAGAAAGGCGGATTACACAGCCTTTAATCTTCATAATATCCATGATATAGCTATTCGCAATACCTTGGCAAAAGCCATGATTGTGGCAGATAATCAGGGAATTCATTTTAGTTTGGAGACGGTGGGGGTCGTAGAAGAGCTGGCATTACCTATGTTGGAGGCTATCCGTATCCTTTCTATCCTCACGACAAATGCTTTAGAAGCAGCGAATGAGGCGGAAAATCCGCAGATTCGGGTTGCTTTGTTGGCAGGTGATAGGAGTGTCCGTTTTATCATTGAAAACACTCGTAAGAAAGAAGAACTGAATCCCAGCATTCTCAGTCAAAAGGGTTACTCTACCAAGGGTAACCATAGTGGACTGGGCTTAGCAACCTTGGAGGATATGGTTTTTCATTATGATTTGAACTTAGATACCCAGCTAGGAGAAACGACCTTTAGACAAGATTTAGAATTGCCATTTAAGGATGAGAAACGAGGGGGAGAGGAATGAGAATTTTAGTTTTGGAAGACGATAGAGTCCAGCAAGGACGGATAGAGCAGACTTTGCTGGATATCGGTCGCTCTCGCAATTTAAGATTGGAAATTGATATTGCCAAAAACTATGGGGATGTTGAAAAGTATTCTCAGTATTTTGATCATTATCAGCTCTATTTATTAGATTTAGAGATTGATGGAGAGCGTGAACGGGGTTTTCAGGTTGCTCAACAGGTTCGGGAGCGGGATCCTTTTACAAGCATTGTCTTTGTGTCCACGCACTCGGAGGCCTTGCCTCTAGCTTTTCGCTATCACTTGTCTGCCTTGGATTTTATTTCTAAGGATCAACCAGAGGAAGATTACCGTCATCAGCTGGAGCGCTGTCTGGACTATGTACTGGCAGTGGACAAGAGGGAAAATATGCGTCTCTTCACCTATAGTTTTGAGGGAAGACGGGGCTTTACTCTGCCCTACCATGAGATTTTAGCCTTTGAAACCTCAGTGGAATCCCACCGTATCAAGGTCTATTATGCCAATCACTCTATCAAGACCATTTATGGCAGTCTCAAGGATATCGCTGCCAAGGCTGAAAAAGATTACTTTGTCTATGCCAATCGCAATACTTTAGTCAGTTTACAGGCAATTGAAGAGATGACTGCCACAGAAGTGACCTTGTTAGAAGGCTTGCATTTCCCCGTATCACGAACAGCCAGAAGAACCCTAAAAAAACATCTCAATGTCTAATATCTGTTAGACTTGGATGAGTTTATCAATAAGAATGTCGGAAAAATTTCTGATATTCTTATTTTTTTGATTTCTTTTTCGAATAGATAAGTAAGAGGAAAAAGAAAGGAGTTTGCTATTAAAACATTTTTATTAGCTTTTGCTGAGGGTTATTTTACCGTATCGCTCATAATCTACATCGCAACGTATTTGATTTTGAGAAATCCGATCAATACCCTATTTTATCCAGAAATTTACCCCGTTTTATTTGGGCTCTTTTATCTAGGATATAAGGTCAATAAAAAGCGAGTAGAGTAAACAGTTAAGAATGACTTGTTAGTCTGCGCTGAAAATAGCTAGGCTAGAATCTAAGAATGCATCGCATTGGAGTTTAATATGAAATTCGTTAAATCAGTATTGAAAGTTTGGCCTGAAATAATGGTATTACTTAGTTCGATGTCCTATATAATCATCAGATTAGTAGCTGATATGAATAAAGTATCTTTACCTACTTGGTTTGATAATCTTAATATACCCACGATTGCATTATTTATGATGGTATTCATTCTTTTATATAGAAGTAAACAAAAAAAGAATAGGTAAATTTGAAGCAGTAGACGTTCTATAGGGAATAGGTGTCTTATAGTAACGAATCAAAAAAAGGAGTAACTATGAATCGTAATTTAGAACGGTGTTATCTATTCTGACCATGAATAGATCGTACCAGAGGTGGCTTAGAAATAGCAGGGACATTAGTAATTGAAGTAATAAATAGGATGTCATAAATGTTACTATCAATGATTTATTTGTTCCAAGCTTGCCTAGGGTGACAGTAAAACATCAATTTCCTTTCATACCATATTTTTAGTAGGTAGGACGTTTGTTCTGCCTATTTTTTTATCCGAAAAGTGCAGTTGGGAGGGAGATAGGCGCATTTGGGGAGGAAGTCCAGTTTTTGTTTGGGGATTGGGGTAAGATAGTTATTATCAGATGAGTTTATACTCTTCGAAAATCAAATTCAAACCACGTCAACGTTGCCTTGCCGTATATATGTGACTGACTTCGTCAGTCCTATCTACAACCTCAAAACAGTGTTTTGAGCAGCCTGCGGCTAGTTTCCTAGTTTGCTCTTTGATTTTCATTGAGTATTAGGAAAAAGGAGATGAATATGAAATTTGGGAAACGTCACTATCGTCCGCAGGTGGATCAGATGGACTGCGGTGTAACTTCATTGGCTATGGTTTTTGGCTACTATGGTAGTTATTATTCTTTGGCACACTTACGAGAATTGGCCAAGACGACCATGGATGGGACGACGGCTTTGGGCTTGGTCAAGGTGGCAGAGGAGATTGGTTTTGAGACGCGAGCCATTAAGGCGGATATGACGCTTTTTGACTTGCCAGATTTGACCTTTCCTTTTGTTGCTCATGTGCTTAAGGAAGGGAAATTGCTCCACTACTATGTGGTGACTGGGCAGGATAAGGATAGCATTCATATTGCTGATCCGGATCCTGGGGTGAAATTGACCAAACTGCCACGTGAGCGTTTTGCGGAAGAATGGACAGGAGTGACTCTTTTTATGGCACCTAGTCCAGACTACAAGCCTCATAAGGATCAAAAGAATGGTCTGCTCTCTTTTATCCCTATATTAGTGAAGCAGCGTGGCTTGATTGCTAATATCGTTTTGGCAACACTCTTGGTAACCTTGATTAATATTGTGGGTTCTTATTATCTGCAGTCTATCATTGATACCTATGTGCCAGATCAGATGCGTTCGACGCTGGGGATCATTTCTATTGGGCTGGTTATCGTCTATATTCTCCAGCAGGTCTTGTCTTACGCTCAGGAGTATCTCTTACTTGTTTTGGGGCAACGCTTGTCGATTGACGTGATTTTATCCTATATCAAGCATGTTTTTCACCTACCTATGTCCTTTTTTGCGACACGTCGGACAGGGGAAATCGTGTCTCGTTTTACAGATGCCAACAGTATCATTGATGCGCTGGCTTCGACCATTCTTTCGATTTTCCTAGATGTGTCAACGGTTGTCATTATTTCTCTTGTTTTATTTTCACAAAATACCAATCTCTTTTTCATGACCTTATTGGCACTTCCTATCTACACAGTGATTATCTTTGCCTTTATGAAGCCGTTTGAAAAGATGAATCGGGATACCATGGAAGCCAATGCGGTTTTATCTTCTTCTATCATTGAGGACATCAACGGTATTGAGACTATCAAGTCCTTGACCAGTGAAAGTCAGCGTTACCAAAAAATTGACAAGGAATTTGTGGATTATCTGAAGAAATCCTTTACCTATAGTCGGGCAGAGAGTCAGCAAAAGGCTCTGAAAAAAGTTGCCCATCTCTTGCTCAATGTCGGCATTCTCTGGATGGGAGCTGTTCTGGTCATGGATGGCAAGATGAGTTTGGGGCAGTTGATTACCTATAATACCTTGCTTGTTTACTTTACCAATCCTTTGGAAAATATCATCAATCTGCAAACCAAACTTCAGACGGCGCAGGTTGCCAATAACCGTCTGAATGAGGTTTATCTGGTAGCTTCTGAGTTTGAGGAGAAGAAAACAGTTGAGGATTTGAGTTTGATGAAGGGAGAGATGACTTTCAAGCAGGTTTCCTACAAGTATGGCTATGGTCGAGATGTCTTGTCAGATATCAATTTGACCATTCCCCAAGGCTCTAAGGTGGCTTTTGTGGGAATTTCAGGGTCAGGTAAGACGACATTGGCCAAGATGATGGTTAATTTTTATGATCCAAGTCAGGGAGAGATTAGTCTGGGTGGTGTCAATCTCAATCAGATTGATAAAAAAGCTCTGCGCCAGTATATCAACTATCTGCCTCAACAGCCCTATGTCTTTAACGGAACGATTTTGGAGAATCTTCTCCTTGGAGCCAAGGAAGGGACGACTCAAGAGGATATCTTACGGGCGGTTGAATTGGCAGAGATTCGGGAGGATATTGAGCGCATGCCACTGAATTACCAAACAGAATTGACTTCGGATGGGGCAGGAATCTCAGGTGGTCAACGTCAGAGAATTGCTCTGGCGCGTGCTCTCTTGACAGATGCGCCGGTCTTGATTTTGGATGAGGCGACCAGCAGTTTGGATATTTTGACAGAGAAGCGAATTGTCGATAATCTCATGGCTTTAGACAAGACCTTGATTTTCATCGCTCACCGTTTGACCATTGCTGAGCGGACAGAGAAGGTTGTTGTCTTGGATCAGGGCAAGATTGTTGAAGAAGGAAAGCATGCTGATTTGCTTGCACAGGGTGGATTTTACGCCCATTTGGTGAATAGCTAGAAAGAGGAGAGGATGAAACCAGAATTTTTAGAAAGTGCGGAGTTTTATAATCGTCGTTACCATAATTTTTCCAGTCGGGTGATTGTACCCATGTCCCTTCTGCTTATGTTTTTACTTGGCTTTGCAACTGTTGCAGAGAAGGAGATGAGTTTGTCTACTAGAGCTACTGTCGAGCCTAGTCGTATCCTTGCAAATATCCAGTCAACTAGCAACAATCGTATTCTTGTCAATCATCTGGAAGAAAATAAGCTGGTTAAAAAGGGAGAACTGTTGGTTCAATATCAAGAAGGGGCAGAGGGTGTCCAAGCGGAGACCTATGCTAGTCAGTTGGAGATGCTCAAGGATCAAAAAAAGCAATTGGAGTATTTGCAGAAGAGCCTGCAAGAAGGGGAGAGCCACTTTCCGGAGGAGGATAAATTTGGCTACCAAGCTACCTTTCGCGACTACATCAGCCAAGCAGGCAGTCTTAGGGCTAGTACATCGCAACAAAATGAGACCATCGCGTCCCAGAATGCAGCAGCTAGTCAAACCCAAGCCGAAATCGGCAATCTCATCAGTCAAACAGAGGCTAAAATTCGCGATTACCAGACAGCTAAGTCAGCTATTGAAACAGGTGCTTCCTTGGCCAGTCAGAATCTAGCCTACTCTCTCTACCAGTCCTACAAGTCTCAGGGCGAGGAAAATCCGCAATCTAAGGCACAAGCAGTTGCGCAAGTTGAAGCGCAGCTTTCTCAGTTAGAATCTAGTCTCGCTACTTACCGTGTCCAGTATGCAGGTTCAGGTACCCAGCAAGCCTATGCATCAGGATTAAGCAGTCAATTAGAGTCCCTTAAATCCCAACACTTGGCAAAGGTTGGTCAGGAATTGACCCTTCTAGACCAGAAAATCTTGGAGGTGGAGTCAGGTAAGAAGGTACAGGGAAATCTTTTAGACAAGGGGAAAATTATGGCGAGTGAGGATGGGGTGCTTCATCTTAATCCTGCGACCAGTGATTCAACCATGGTGGCAGAAGGTGCCCTACTAGCCCAACTCTATCCGTCCTTGGAAAAAGAAGGGAAAGCTAAACTCACAGCTTATCTCAGTTCAAAAGATGTAGCAAGGATTAAGGTCGGTGATTCTGTTCGCTATACGACGACTCATGATGCCAAGAATCAAATTTTCCTAGATTCTACTATTACAAGTATTGATGCGACAGCTACTAAGACTGAGAAAGGGAATTTCTTTAAAATCGAGGCAGAGACTAATCTAACTTCTGAGCAGGCTGCAAAACTTCGGTACGGGGTGGAAGGTCGCCTGCAGATGATTACGGGCAAGAAAAGTTACCTGCGTTATTATTTGGATCAATTTTTGAACAAAGAGTAATGTTCGTGTTTTTAGAGTTAAATAATTTTTAAACTGTGAGAAATCTTTTTCTTGCAGTTTTTTCTTTACTATTTTCGGTACACATCTATTGTTTATTCGGTTAAATTCTTGTAATTTTAGGTTTTTTATGGTAGAATGTGCTCAAGTAATACGAAAGGCGAACTTTAAAATGTCAAAACAATTGATCTATTCGGGAAAAGCTAAAGATATCTATATAACTGAGGATGAAAATCTTATTATTTCAACTTACAAGGACCAGGCGACTGCTTTCAATGGTATTAAGAAGGAGCGGATTGCAGGTAAGGGAGTGTTGAATAATCAGATTTCATCTTTTATTTTTGAGAAGTTAAATGCGGCTGGTGTGGAGACTCACTTTGTGGAGAAACTTTCAGATACAGAACAACTCAATAAAAAGGTTGAGATTATTCCTCTCGAGGTTGTGCTTCGCAACTACACGGCTGGTTCCTTTTCAAAACGTTTTGGTGTGGATGAGGGTATCGCATTTGAGACTCCGATTGTCGAATTTTACTATAAAAATGATGATTTGGATGATCCATTTATCAATGACGAGCATGTGAAATTCCTAAAGATTGCGGATGATCAGCAGATTGCCTACTTGAAGGAGGAAACTCGTCGAATCAATGAACTTTTGAAAGCCTGGTTTGCTGAGATTGGGCTTAAATTGATTGACTTTAAGCTAGAGTTCGGTTTTGATAAGGATGGCAAGATTATCTTGGCAGACGAATTTTCACCAGATAACTGCCGTTTGTGGGATGCGGATGGCAATCACATGGACAAGGATGTTTTCCGTAGAGGACTAGGTGAACTGACTGACGTTTACGAGATTGTTTGGGAGAAATTGCAGGGTTTGAAATAATCTGTTTGTAACGGAAAACCTTCGTCTCTCAACTAAAAGGACTCAGGCTGAAAAGGTCTCCCAGACCCTTTCACTCCGTAGGGGATTGGGAGAACTAACCGACGTTTACGAGATTGTTTGGGAGAAATTGCAGGAATTGAAATAAGAACCTCAAGGTCGTTTGAGAACATTGCAAGAGCTGAAATAAAGGAATAAGAATTGATGGATAAACGTATTTTTGTTGAAAAAAAGGCTGATTTTCAGGTCAAGTCAGAGAGTTTGGTTAGAGAACTCCAGCACAACTTGGGACTTTCAAGCTTGAAAAGTATTCGTATTGTGCAAGTGTATGATGTCTTTAACTTGGCTAAGGACCTGTTTGCGTCTGCAGAGAAACACATCTTCTCTGAGCAGGTGACAGACCACGTCTTGGACGAAGCGGCTGTGCAGGCGGATCTTGCTAACTATGCTTTCTTTGCTATTGAAAGCCTGCCAGGACAGTTTGACCAGCGTGCGGCTTCTTCACAGGAAGCCTTGCTTTTACTAGGAAGTTCGAGTGATGTAACGGTTAATACAGCCCAACTTTACTTGGTGAATAAAGATATTGATGCGACTGAGTTGGAAGCGGTCAAGAACTACTTGCTCAATCCAGTTGATTCTCGTTTCAAGGACATCACGACAGGGATTGCCAAGCAGGAATTTTCAGAGTCAGACAAGACCATTCCTAAATTGACTTTCTTTGAAAGCTATACAGCAGAAGATTTTGCCCGCTACAAAGCCGAGCAAGGGATGGCAATGGAAGTGGATGATTTGCTCTTTATCCAAGACTATTTCAAGTCAATCGGGCGCGTGCCGACGGAAACAGAACTCAAGGTTTTGGATACTTACTGGTCTGACCACTGTCGTCACACGACGTTTGAGACTGAGTTGAAGAAGATTGATTTCTCAGCTTCTAAATTCCAAAAACAATTGCAGTCAACCTATGATAAGTATATTGCTATGCGTGATGAGTTGGGGCGTTCTGAAAAACCGCAAACCTTGATGGATATGGCGACTATTTTCGGTCGTTATGAGCGTGCTAATGGACGTTTGGATGACATGGAAGTGTCAGACGAAATCAATGCTTGCTCAGTAGAAATCGAAGTGGACGTTGATGGTGTGAAAGAACCATGGCTCCTCATGTTTAAAAACGAAACCCACAATCACCCAACTGAGATTGAGCCATTTGGTGGGGCTGCTACCTGTATTGGTGGAGCCATTCGTGACCCATTGTCAGGTCGCTCATATGTCTACCAAGCTATGCGTATCTCAGGTGCGGGTGATATTACCGCACCGATTTCAGAAACTCGCGCTGGGAAATTGCCACAACAAGTCATTTCTAAAACAGCGGCTCATGGTTATTCTTCATACGGCAACCAAATTGGGCTTGCGACGACCTACGTTCGTGAGTACTTCCACCCAGGCTTTGTAGCTAAACGCATGGAGCTTGGTGCTGTTGTCGGAGCGGCTCCTAAGGGCAATGTTGTCCGTGAAAAACCGGAAGCGGGTGATGTCATTATCCTCCTTGGAGGTAAGACTGGACGTGATGGTGTCGGTGGTGCGACGGGCTCTTCTAAGGTTCAAACGGTTGAGTCTGTGGAAACTGCTGGAGCTGAGGTTCAAAAAGGGAATGCCATCGAAGAACGTAAGATTCAGCGCCTCTTCCGTAATGGCAATGTCACTCGTCTTATCAAGAAATCTAATGACTTTGGTGCTGGTGGAGTCTGTGTGGCTATCGGTGAATTAGCAGACGGTCTGGAAATTGACCTTAACAAGGTGCCTCTTAAATACCAGGGCTTGAATGGCACAGAAATTGCCATCTCTGAATCTCAAGAACGGATGGCTGTGGTGGTTCGTCCTGAGGATGTGGATGCCTTCGTTGCTGAATGTAACAAAGAGAATATTGATGCTGTTGTGGTGGCGACAGTGACTGAAAAACCAAATCTAGTCATGCACTGGAATGGTGAAACCATCGTGGACTTGGAACGTCGTTTCCTTGATACAAACGGTGTGCGCGTAGTCGTTGATGCCAAGGTTGTAGACAAGGATGCTAAACTTCCAGAAGAACGTCAAACATCTGCTGACACACTTGAAGCAGATACCCTTACGGTTTTATCTGACCTCAACCATGCGAGTCAAAAAGGATTACAGACTATCTTTGACTGTTCTGTTGGACGCTCTACGGTTAATCACCCACTTGGCGGTCGCTACCAACTCACACCAACTGAGGCTTCTGTGCAGAAGTTGCCAGTTCAACACGGAGTGACTCACACTGCGTCTGTCATAGCTCAAGGATTCAATCCATATGTAGCAGAATGGTCTCCATACCACGGTGCTGCCTATGCGGTGATCGAAGCAACTGCTCGATTGGTTGCTACGGGTGCCAACTGGTCTAAGGCTCGCTTCTCTTATCAAGAGTACTTCGAGCGCATGGACAAACAAGCTGAGCGTTTTGGTCAGCCAGTGGCAGCTCTCCTAGGCTCCATCGAAGCTCAGATTCAGCTTGGCTTGCCATCTATCGGTGGTAAGGACTCTATGTCTGGTACCTTTGAAGAATTGACCGTACCACCAACCTTGGTTGCTTTTGGAGTGACAACAGCAGATAGCCGTAAGGTGCTCTCTCCAGAATTTAAAGTTGCTGGGGAAAACATCTACTACATCCCAGGTCAAGCTCTTGCTGCAGAGATTGATTTTGCCTTAATTAAGAAAAACTTTGCTCAGTTTGAAGCCCTTCAAAAGGCTTACAAAGTAACAGCAGCTTCAGCTGTTAAATACGGTGGTGTGCTTGAAAGTTTGGCACTTGCTACCTTTGGGAACCATATCGGTGCAGAGGTGATCTTGCCTGAACTTGAGACAGCTTTGACAGCTCAATTGGGTGGATTTGTCTTTACATCTCCTGAAGAAATTGCTGGAGTAGAGAGAATCGGTCAAACGAAAGCAGACTTTACACTCCTTGTCAACGGTGTGAAGCTAGATGGACACAAGCTTGACAGTGCCTTCCAAGGAAAACTGGAAGAAGTTTACCCAACAGAATTTGCTCAAGCCAAAGAACTGGCTGAAGTACCAGCTGTGGTATCAGATGTTGTGATTAAAGCAAAAGAAAAGGTTGAAAAACCTGTGGTCTATATCCCAGTCTTCCCAGGAACCAACTCAGAATATGACTCAGCTAAGGCTTTCGAAAAAGAAGGCGCAGAGGTCAACTTGGTGCCATTTGTGACCTTGAATGAAGAAGCTATTGTCAAGTCAGTTGAAACTATGGTTGACAACATCGGCAAGGCTAACATCCTCTTCTTTGCAGGTGGTTTCTCAGCTGCGGACGAGCCAGATGGTTCAGCTAAGTTTATCGTCAACATCCTTCTCAATGAAAAAGTGCGTGCAGCTATTGATAGCTTTATCGCCCGTGGTGGCTTGATTATTGGTATCTGTAATGGATTCCAGGCCTTGGTCAAATCAGGTCTTCTTCCATACGGGAACTTCGAAGATGCCAGCAGTACTAGTCCAACCCTCTTCTACAATGATGCCAACCAGCACGTGGCCAAGATGGTAGAAACTCGCATTGCCAATACCAACTCGCCATGGTTGGCTGGAGTAGAAGTGGGCGATATCCACGCTATTCCTGTTTCACACGGTGAAGGGAAATTTGTCGTGACGGCTGAGGAATTTGCAGAGCTTCGTGTCAATGGACAAATCTTCAGCCAATATGTTGATTTTGAAGGCAAACCTAGCATGGATTCTAAGTACAATCCGAATGGTTCTGTCCATGCCATCGAAGGAATTACCAGCAAGAACGGTCAAATCATCGGTAAGATGGGACACTCAGAACGTTATGAAGACGGTCTTTTCCAAAACATCCCAGGAAATAAAGACCAGCACCTGTTCGCGTCGGCGGTTAAATACTTTACTGGAAAATAAGACTTGCAGATTTTCTAATAGATGGTATCAGTAATGTAAAAGTCATGTAGATTTAGCTCTTGGTGCTACACAAATAAAAATTAGGTATATAAAATGACATACGAAGTAAAATCTCTTAATGAAGAATGTGGTGTTTTCGGTATCTGGGGACATCCAGATGCTGCTAAATTGACCTATTTTGGTCTCCATAGTCTTCAGCACCGTGGTCAGGAGGGGGCAGGAATCCTCTCCAATGATCAGGGACAATTGAAGCGCCATCGTGACATGGGACTTTTATCAGAAGTCTTCAGAAATCCTGCTAATTTGGATAAATTGACGGGAACTGGTGCGATTGGGCATGTGCGTTACGCGACTGCTGGCGAAGCTTCTGTAGATAATATCCAGCCTTTCCTCTTCCGTTTTCACGATATGCAGTTTGGTTTGGCTCATAATGGAAATCTAACCAATGCAGCCTCTCTCAAGAAAGAACTGGAACAAAGAGGAGCGATTTTCAGCGCGACTTCGGACTCGGAAATCTTGGCTCACCTCATTCGTCGGAGTCACAATCCTAGTCTGATGGGCAAAATCAAGGAAGCGCTCAGCCTAGTTAAAGGTGGGTTTGCCTATATTTTGCTGTTTGAGGACAAGTTGATTGCTGCTCTTGACCCAAATGGTTTCCGTCCCCTTTCTATCGGGAAAATGGCCAACGGAGCGGTGGTTGTTTCATCTGAAACCTGTGCTTTTGAGGTTATTGGTGCTGAATGGATTCGTGATTTGAAGCCAGGTGAGATTGTGATTATTGATGACAAGGGAATCCAGTATGATAGCTATACGGATGATACTCAGCTCGCGATTTGCTCTATGGAGTATATCTATTTTGCCCGCCCTGATTCTAATATCCACGGTGTCAATGTCCATACGGCTCGCAAACGTATGGGTGCCCAATTGGCGCGTGAATTCAAGCACGAGGCGGATATCGTGGTCGGTGTGCCCAATTCTTCCCTCAGCGCGGCTATGGGCTTTGCGGAAGAGTCCGGGCTACCAAATGAAATGGGCCTCATCAAGAACCAATACACCCAACGTACCTTTATCCAACCCACTCAAGAATTGCGGGAGCAAGGGGTGCGGATGAAACTGTCTGCTGTTTCAGGCGTTGTAAAAGGCAAGCGTGTGGTTATGATTGATGACTCTATTGTACGTGGAACGACCTCTCGTCGTATTGTTCAACTCTTAAAAGAAGCGGGTGCAACTGAGGTTCACGTTGCTATTGGCAGTCCAGCGCTAGCTTATCCATGCTTCTACGGGATTGATATCCAGACCCGTCAGGAGCTGATTGCGGCTAATCATACGGTCGAAGAAACGCGTCAAATCATTGGGGCGGACAGTCTGACTTATCTTTCTGTTGAGGGGTTGATTGATTCAATTGGTATTGAAACGGATGCGCCAAATGGTGGTCTCTGTGTCGCTTACTTTGACGGTGACTACCCAACACCTCTCTACGACTATGAAGAAGACTATCGTCGAAGTTTGGAAGAAAAGACCAGTTTTTACAAATAGACAATAGATCCTCCATTAAAGAAAAGGAATATAAAAATGCTTATGCCCCACGTCTCACTACTGACTAAAAACTAAAGCATTTGTCAGTAGAGGCTTTCTCCTATGGGACAAAAGCTAGAGACCTGACTAGTATTTTTAGATAAAATAATTGTTTATCTAAAAATACGTCGCAGTCTTTCCCAAAAAAAGAAAAGGAAAAATAAAATGGCAAATAAAAATGCGTACGCTCAATCTGGTGTGGATGTTGAAGCGGGTTATGAAGTTGTTGAACGGATTAAAAAGCACGTGGCTCGTACGGAGCGTGCAGGTGTCATGGGAGCTCTGGGTGGCTTTGGTGGTATGTTTGACCTTTCAAAGACTGGGGTTAAAGAACCCGTCTTGATTTCAGGAACTGATGGTGTCGGAACTAAGCTCATGCTGGCTATCAAGTACGACAAGCACGATACCATCGGTCAGGACTGTGTGGCCATGTGTGTCAATGATATCATCGCTGCAGGTGCGGAGCCCCTCTATTTCCTGGACTACGTCGCAACTGGCAAGAATGAACCAGCTAAGCTAGAACAAGTTGTCGCTGGTGTGGCAGAAGGTTGTGTACAGGCAGGTGCCGCCCTCATCGGTGGAGAAACGGCTGAAATGCCTGGTATGTATGGTGCAGATGACTATGACTTGGCTGGTTTTGCAGTCGGTGTGGCTGAAAAATCTCAAATTATTGACGGCTCCAAGGTGGCAGAAGGAGATGTTCTTCTCGGACTTGCTTCAAGTGGGATTCATTCCAATGGTTACTCTCTCGTCCGTTGTGTCTTTGCGGATTATACAGGTGAGGAAGTCCTACCAGAATTGGAAGGCAAGCAACTCAAGGAAGTTCTTCTTGAGCCGACTCGTATCTATGTCAAGGCTGTCTTGCCACTCATCAAGGAAGAGTTGATCAACGGTATTGCCCACATCACTGGTGGTGGCTTTATCGAAAATATCCCTCGTATGTTTGCAGCTGACTTGGCTGCTGAGATTGAAGAAGACAAGGTTCCCGTGCTTCCAATTTTCAAAGTCCTTGAAAAATACGGTCAGATCAAACATGAGGAAATGTTTGAAATCTTCAATATGGGTGTGGGGCTTATGCTGGCAGTTAGCCCTGAAAATGTAAGTCGTGTCAGGGAATTGTTGGATGAACCAGTCTATGAAATTGGTCGTATCGTCAAGAAAGAAAACGAAAGTGTCATCATCAAATGAAAAAAATAGCGGTTTTTGCCTCTGGTAATGGCTCAAATTTTCAGGTGATAGCGGAACAATTTCCAGTAGAGTTTGTCTTTTCAGACCATCGTGACGCCTATGTGCTCGAACGTGCAGACAAGCTCGGCGTTCTGTCCTATGCTTTTGAACTCAAGGAGTTTGACAACAAGGCAGACTACGAAGCAGCCCTTGTCGAACTCTTGGAAGAGCACCAGATTGACTTGGTTTGTCTAGCAGGCTACATGAAAATCGTTGGGCCAACTTTATTAGCAGCTTATGAGGGCCGAATTATCAACATTCATCCAGCCTACCTGCCAGAATTTCCAGGAGCTCATGGGATTGAAGATGCTTGGAATGCTGGCGTTGCTGAGAGTGGTGTTACCATTCACTGGGTGGATTCAGGTGTGGATACTGGTAAAATCATTAAACAAGTCCGTGTGCCAAGGTTAGCTGATGATAACATTGAAAGCTTTGAAACTCGCATTCATGAGGCAGAGTACAAGTTGTATCCAGAGGTTATTAGAGAATTGTTGGACAAGTAAATGAAAAAATGGTTGGAAACACTTGCCTTGATTACCTTGGTAATCATTCTACGTTTACTAGTAAATTTTTTGTTCCCAGAGATTCCCTATTGGGGGAGATTTTTACTGACAGTAATTTTGGGAGTCTTGGTAATCATCTCCCTACACTTTATGAATCGAAAAATTCGTAGGTAGAGAGTTTGAAAATGAAAGGAAAAAACATGACTAAACGCGCCTTAATCAGCGTCTCAGACAAAGCGGGCATTGTTGAATTTGCCCAAGAACTCAAAAAACTTGGTTGGGAGATTATCTCGACTGGTGGAACCAAGGTTGCCCTTGATAATGCTGGGGTGGAGACCATTGCCATCGATGATGTGACTGGTTTTCCAGAGATGATGGACGGTCGTGTCAAGACCCTTCATCCAAATATCCACGGTGGGCTTCTCGCTCGTCGTGACTTGGATAGCCACTTGGAAGCGGCTAAGGATAATCATATCGAATTGATCGACCTTGTTGTGGTCAAACTTTACCCATTTAAGGAAACCATCCTCAAACCAGACGTGACTTATGCTGATGCGGTGGAGAACATTGATATCGGCGGGCCATCTATGCTTCGTTCAGCAGCTAAAAATCACGCTAGCGTAACAGTTGTGGTAGACCCTGCTGACTATACAGTGGTTTTGGACGAGTTGTCAGCCAATGGTGAAACGACTTACGAAACCCGTCAACGTTTGGCAGCCAAGGTTTTCCGTCACACAGCAGCTTACGATGCCTTGATTGCAGAATACTTCACAGCTCAAGTGGGTGAAAGTAAGCCAGAAAAACTGACCTTGACTTATGACCTTAAACAAGCTATGCGTTACGGTGAGAACCCTCAACAAGACGCGGATTTCTACCAAAAAGCCTTGCCGACAGATTACTCCATTGCTTCAGCTAAACAGCTTAACGGGAAAGAATTGTCATTCAACAATATCCGCGATGCGGATGCTGCCATTCGTATTATCCGTGACTTCAAAGACCGTCCAACCGTTGTGGCTCTCAAACACATGAACCCATGTGGAATCGGTCAGGCTGATGACATCGAGACTGCTTGGGACTACGCTTATGAGTCTGACCCAGTGTCTATCTTTGGTGGGATCGTCGTTCTCAACCGTGAGGTGGATGCTGCGACAGCTGAGAAGATGCATGGTGTCTTCCTCGAAATCATCATCGCACCAAGCTATACGGATGAGGCGCTAGCTATTTTGACCAACAAAAAGAAAAACTTGCGTATCCTTGCCTTGCCATTTGATGCTCAAGAGGCTAGCGAAGTGGAAGCAGAATACACAGGTGTAGTCGGTGGACTCCTCGTTCAAAACCAAGACGTGATCAAAGAAAGCCCAGCCGATTGGCAAGTGGTAACCAAACGCCAACCAACTGAGACAGAAGCGACTGCCCTTGAGTTTGCTTGGAAAGCTATCAAGTATGTCAAATCAAATGGAATCATCGTGACTAATAATCACATGACACTTGGTATTGGCCCAGGTCAAACCAATCGTGTGGCTTCAGTTCGTATTGCCATTGACCAAGCCAAAGACCGCCTTGACGGCGCTGTGCTTGCTTCGGATGCCTTCTTCCCATTTGCGGATAATGTGGAAGAAATCGCCAAAGCAGGTATCAGGGCCATCATCCAGCCGGGTGGATCCGTCCGTGACCAAGAATCTATCGAAGCTGCGGATAAATATGGCTTGACTATGGTCTTCACAGGCGTGAGACATTTTAGACATTAACCTTTGAAACAATGGAGTGTGGTTGGGAAAAAAGTCTATGAAATCAGGAAAACGCATAGTATCAGATGTTGAAAAAACATGGAACTATGCGTTTTGTTGTAGAAAGATTTACTTCATTTTCTACGAAGATTGAGTTTTTCCCCAACCTCGTTTTTTGAGGATAATTTAGTAGAAAAGTTAATTTTTACAAAATTAAAAGAGAAGTTTATAATGAGACTAAAATACGATATATTCTAGAAGAATAAAGGATATAATAATCTTTATGAATTAATGATTAAGATAGTGATTTAATAAAAAATCTATATTCAGTTACAAGGTTTGACTATTTCAGGGCTTGCTAGACAATCCATATTAGAAAAAAATGAAGGCGAATATGATTTACAGATTTTACGTCAAGCAATAGCAAAAGATGATGGTAGGAAAATCTCGCATGAGGATGTGATGAATGATTTTGGACTATTAGTTATCAAGTAACTTATACGTAATAAGTTCTCAAACAACTTAAAAAATTAGACGCCTTTACTTTCTTAATCGTCTTTAATGGATTGGTACAAATTTAATGAATATAGCCAATCCTCGTCAACACGGAAAAGAATTAACATCTGAATGTTTGGGAGATTAACACTATCATGTTGGAGATTATCGAATTCTCGCCGATATCAAAGAAGATGAAATAGTGATAGAAGTTCTTACTATAGGCAATAGAAGAGCTATTTATTTTATATTGTAGTCACAGTTTCTTTTAAAGTTTTAAGGATTAGTTTTGAATCTAGGATTTCAAAATTCTATATAGTTATGGAGAAACTTATTTTGAGGTGATAATCAAGTAAATCTATCTATATTAAAAAGTACAATCTCAAGTTTTTTAATACTTAAATTGTCAAATTAAGTTAGGTTTTTCAAGTAACTCAAAAAAACTTGCTATATTCCCGAATGACTTCAATATATAGAAGTCATTTTTTACAAATTTATTAAGCTGTTTTATATGAAAAATATTTCATATACGTTTTAAATAGGATACAAGCCTTGTTTTTTGGTATAATTAAAGAAAAAAGAAATGAAGATCATGAAAAAATTTCAAGTTTTTACTCCTTCTCAGTATGTTGAACAGATGTTAGATAGCGTTGATTATCAAGGTGATATAATCCTAAAAAAATATTTTCTTGAAAATTCGGTTGGTGAAGGGAATATACTATTAATAGCTGTAGAAAGATATATACAGTCAGCGCAAAGCGCAGATATTTCTCCAAGAGAACTGAAGAAAGATTTAGAACAATATTTTATTGGCTATGAGGTAGATCAGTCTGTAATCGATTCTTGTATATCTACTTTAAATAATCTAGTATTAAAATATGGATTGAGAGATGTAAAGTGGGATATTCGAAATGAGGATTATCTCAAATCTATTTCAGAAGTTCAGGCTGATTATATTGTAGGTAATCCACCCTATATTACTTATCAAGAGCTTTTACTAGATCAAAGACAATATTTAAAATCAAATTTTTTTGCTTGTAAAATAGGAAAATTTGATTATTGTTATGCTTTTATTGAAAAGAGTATGAGAGATTTATCGAAAAAATCTGGGAAGATGGCTTACCTAATTCCAAATAGTATTTTTAAAAATGTATTTGCTCAAAACTTGAGAGATATGATAGTTCCCAATATTAAAAATATTATCGATTATAAGCACACGCATATTTTTGGGAATGTTTTGACATCATCTGCGATTATTGTTATTGATAATAATAACATAAATAATAAAGTTTTCTATAATGACATAGATAATAATGAAAGTTTCAAAATAGATAAAAAATTTTTAAGTGGTAAATGGTATTTTGGAGTTGATTCAAGAGAATATGAATCAGATTTCAAGTTCGGAGATTTATTCAAAGTAGCGAACAGTGTTGCAACTTTATTAAACAGAGTGTTTGTGATATCCGATGATTTGAATGTTGAAGATGGAGTCGTTAGACCAGCAGCTAGTCCAAGGCGACTATCTAAAGGACTTGATGAAAGAATAATTTTTCCGTATGCTTATGTTGAAGGTCAGTTAAAGAGATATTCTGTTGAGGAATTTAAAAAAAACTTCCCTAAAGCTTTTGGCTATCTGAAAGATAATATGAGTGCTTTGAAAAAGAGGAAATCAGATGGGAGATGGTTTGAATATGGAAGAAGTCAAGGTCTTCATTTTTTAAATCAGAGAAAATTAATGATTTCATCAGTGATAACAGAAAAGGTAAATGTTTATGATTTGGATGAAAGAACGATTCCTTATTCTGGTTTTTATATTATTCCGAAAGGAGACAGAACATTAGAATTTGCTAAACAAATTTTGGAGTCAGAAGAATTTTATAAGTATTTAGAAACTAGAGCAATTAATGCAAGTGGAAAATCACTTAGAATTTCTGTAAATGACATAAAGAATTATCCAGTAAACCTGTAGTGACTATCAAGGAGTGTAGTATGGTTAAAGAGGTTGCATTTAGTGTTAGTGCAAAAGCTGCTCGGTTAATAGGGCGAGAAAATATAACAGATGTTAGTGGCGCTTTGACAGAATTAGTGAAAAATTCGTATGATGCTGATGCGGAATCAGTATTAATCAATTACGATATACCTTTTCCTATTATTGAAGAAGGACAAGATATTAGTGATAATATCAATGTTCTATCTGCTGAAGACTTTGAATTTTTGAATAGTGAATATATAGAAAATAAAAACTCATCCACTAAAATACGTATTTTCTCTAATGAAAATATTGAATTAGGTTCTAATGAAGAAAATAAAAAAATTAAATTAGAAACTGTTAAGGAAGTTCTTTCTAAATATAATCATATTTATATTGTTGATAATGGAACGGGAATGACTGAAGAAATTCTTTCTACAGTTTGGATGAATATAGGGACCAGCGATAAAGAGAAAAATACAACTAGTAAAAAAGGTAGGCAGAAAACAGGAGCAAAGGGGATTGGCAGGTTTGCTCTTGATAAGTTATCTACTGCTACTGAAGTCTATACTCGTCAAATAGATAATTCGCTTTATAGATGGAGATTAAATTGGGAATTGTTTGAAAAGGCTGAACTTATTGATGATGTGAAGGCAGAATTAGAAATTATTGATGACAAGACTATGGCTCAGATTTCAGAAATGTTTATCAAGTCGAATGAGAATGAATTTATTGATTTTGAAAATAATTCTGGAACCATAATTCATTTGAATCCGATTAGAGATAATTGGTTTAATAGAGATTTTCGGAAAGTAAACAAAAATTTAAAAAGTATTAATCCACTGACTAGTACAGATCGTTTTGAAGTAAATGTGTTGAACAATTATGACCATAGTCTGGATTTTAAAGCTTCCCAAGACCGTTTTGATAGAAAAAGATATGATTATAGAGTAAAGGCTGAGGTAAAGAATGGGGAGCTCAGTTTACTTTTTGATAGAAATGAGCTTGATTTGTCATTGAAAATCATTGAAGTAACTAAAGGAGGTGAGAGTTTTTCTATAGATCTAGATTCTGAATTTTGGAGCGACAGTGCTTTTCAAAAGGAATTAACAAATAAGTCTAGCTTTGATAGTAGCATAGAATATTCGTTTAAAATTTCAGATATCATAGATTCTAATGATTTCTCTATTAGAGATATTGAAAGTATTGGTGATTTTACTACAGAACTCTTCTTTCTAAAGAGCGCAGCAAGTTCTATACCTATTTTGAAAAGGTTTAATGCTACTGAAAGAAAAAAGTGGTCTGAAAATTTTTCGGGTATAAAAATATATAGAGATAACTTTAAAGTACGCCCGTATGGAGATGATGGCAGATATTTTGATTGGCTGAGTCTGTCAGAGAGACAACAGAAGAATCCAGGTGCACCAACTAATAAAGCTCCTTGGAGGGTTTTGCCGTATCAAATTTTTGGAGAAGTACTAATTTCTAGAGAAGGAAATCCAAATCTAACAGATAGTGCCAATCGAGAAAGTCTAGTAGAAAACAGAGAATATTCTCTACTAAGAGAAATATTATTATTTATTATTGAACAATTTGAAGCAGATAGACAATATCCATTGCAAGTATTAGGGAATCTGATTGATCGCCGCTATGAGAAAATTCGTTCAGAAAAGAAAAAAAAATTTATGAAAGATATCAAAAGAAATTTATCGGAAGGGAAAGGGTCCGTTCCTGAAGATAGGTCTAGTGATACTGAAACTTCTTTTGATAGTAAAAATAATTCAGAAGATAAGTTTAATACTGAATTTAAAGATAGCGATATAGAGCAGGCCTTAGACAGAATTACTGGTGAATTTGAACAGAGTGAAATAATGAATATACTTATGTCATTGAGTTCATCCGGAGTAATGGCTTCAACTTTTGCTCATGAGATAAACGGAGTTGCAACTGATTTAGCTACTCGTAATGATCACTTAAAGATGTGCATAGAATCAATATTACCTGAGAGTGATTATAGTGGTAAAAATTTTTTGAACCCATATAAGTTGTTGAAAAACTATTCTGTAACTGATAGGTTATTGGCTGCATGGTTATCAGTGATTATTACACCTCTTGAGAAAGAGTCAAGAGAAAATACTATTTTTAGCTTTGATTACGAGTTACGCCATATAATACAATTGTGGAAACCATTACTAGATTCTAAATTTATATCAATATATGAGGATTTTGCTGAATCAAAAATTTCTCTCGACAATTTTAATCAATTAGATTTATTTTTAATTTTAAATAATTTTATTTTAAATTCAGCTTATTATTTGGAAGAGAAGGACTCTGGTGAAAGGCGAATAAATATTTCTCTTGTTGAAACACAAAATTTAATAATTCTTGAACTTTCAAATAATGGTAAAGAATTATCTGAGAGATATAAAACAAATCCTAACTATATTTTAAAACCAGGTATTACTACGAAGCCTGAAAATGAAGGAACTGGATTAGGTTTGTGGATTTTAAATGAAGCAGTGGAAAGAAATGGTGGCAGGACAGAAGTAATCGCGGATTTTGAAGGTTTCAAAATTAAGATAATATTTAGTAAACAAAAGGAGTTATAGTGGTGATAAATATTGGAATTGTTGAAGATAAGGAGTCTGAGCTTGATAATATAAAGAGGACTTTTTATAGTTTTTATAAAGAAAATTGTGATTTTCAAGATTATATCATTGATGAATATGGGGAAAAAGAAGAATTAGTTAATAAAATTTTAGATGATATCCTAAATACTAGGATTGATGTATTAGTGGTAGACTATCTTATTTCTAGAGAAGGTTTTAAGATTGTGGGAAATGAAGTATATGAGTCAGTAAAAAAACATATTCAAAATTTCCCCGTTATCATTCTTACACAATACGTTGACGATTCTCAAAAAAGTGAAATCATAGATCCAGATAAGGTTTATAGGAAAAGTATTTTTTTTGATATAAATACTCAAGAATCAAAGGATTCATTGAAGAACATAGATATAAGTATAAGAAACTTTCAAAAACAAAAAGAAGAAATTGAGCAAAAAATTTTGGACGAGCAACAAAAGATTAAGGATAGAGAGATCGATCCATCAGTTCTTATTAATCTATCTGAATTGGAGCTTAACTTAAATAAATATATAGTTTCTGATAGCGCAACTGAACTAGATAAATTGTTTGATACTAGCCAGTTAGAATGTGCAGTAAAACTTATAAAGGATCTAGGAGAATTGTAATATTTATGGAAAAGATTGGAGAATTTCGGCATCATAAAATTATACGGACTTGTCAGAAAAAATATAAAAATTATAAAAGTTATAAAAAAAATTTAAAAAAAGATTTCGAGAGTAAGTGTGCTTATTGTAATGTTTCAGACGAGCAAATTACGACCCCATTTGAAGTAGACCATTTTGTACCAAGTAAGATTTGTGAAGAATATAATAGGTGTGATTTGATTACTGATTACAGTAATCTGATATACTCTTGCAAGAAGTGTAATTTAGCTAAGAGCGATTTGTATAATGGAAGCAGAATCCCGGAAGAACTGTCTAATGATAGATTTTATAATCCTGTAGATGTTGATTATAATAATATATTTTATAGAAATATTATCGGTGGTATTGATTCGCAAGATATAAAAGGTCGAAATATGATTGTTGATTTGAAACTTTACCGAGTTTTTCATAATTATGCTTGGATTTCAGAAGAACTGCTTAGAGTACGTTCTGAAATCGATGCTAAAATTGATAAAATTCCAGCTGAAGATGAAAAGCGAATGAAATTATTGGAAGTTCATAGAATCATAACTAATGAAGCTATAAAGTATAAGGAATTGTTTCAAAAAGTTTACAATAAGTGATTATTATCGAGGCTGGGACAAAAAGATTTTGATTTTAGGAATTCTTTATTATGAAATTTTAAAATCGACATATTAGACAATAAAGCGAACAAAACAGAATTCTGAGGGTCATATAACTCGTTTTGTTCGTTTTTTATATTTAAGGTTAGACTTTTGTTTCAGATTCTTTTTTGCTTAAAAATATTTAATAAAACAAGATTAAAACGAACGTTTGTGATATAATATTAGTAAATAATTCGCAAAAGAGGTTGAGAAATGAAACTGCTTGTTGTCGGTTCGGGTGGTCGTGAACATGCGATTGCTAAGAAGTTGCTTGAGTCAAAAGACGTTGAAAAAGTATTTGTAGCTCCTGGGAATGATGGGATGACTCTTGATAGTTTGGAATTGGTAAATATCTCTATTTCCGAACATTCTAAGTTAATTGACTTTGCAAAGGCCAACGATATTGCTTGGACCTTTATCGGTCCAGATGATGCCCTTGCTGCTGGTATTGTGGATGATTTTAACCAAGCTGGGCTTAAGGCCTTTGGTCCGACAAGATTGGCAGCAGAGCTGGAGTGGTCCAAAGATTTTGCTAAGGAAATCATGGTCAAATACGGCGTTCCGACAGCAGCCTATGGCACATTCTCAGATTTCGAGGAAGCCAAGGCCTATATCGAAAAGCATGGTGCGCCTATCGTAGTCAAGGCGGATGGCTTGGCGCTTGGGAAGGGTGTCGTCGTTGCTGAGACGGTTGAGCAAGCGGTCGAAGCCACTCATGAGATGCTTTTGGACAATAAATTTGGTGATTCAGGTGCGCGTGTGGTTATCGAGGAATTCCTTGAAGGAGAGGAATTTTCACTCTTTGCCTTTGTCAATGGGGACAAATTCTACATCATGCCAACGGCTCAGGACCACAAACGTGCCTACGATGGCGATAAGGGGCCTAACACTGGTGGGATGGGTGCCTATGCGCCAGTTCCTCACTTGCCACAGAGCGTGGTTGACACAGCGGTCGAGACTATTGTCAAGCCAGTTCTTGAAGGGATGATCAAAGAAGGTCGTCCGTATCTTGGTGTCCTTTACGCAGGGCTTATTCTGACAGCTGATGGACCTAAGGTTATCGAGTTTAATGCTCGCTTTGGAGATCCTGAAACTCAGATTATTCTACCTCGATTAACCTCTGATTTTGCCCAAAATATTACAGATATTCTGGATGGCAAGGAGCCAAACATTACCTGGACGGACAAGGGTGTGACTCTGGGTGTGGTTGTCGCATCCAAGGGTTACCCGCTAGACTATGAAAAAGGTGTCAAGTTGCCAGCCAAGACAGAAGGTGATATCATCACTTACTATGCAGGGGCTAAGTTTTTGGAAAATAGCAGAGCACTGCTCTCAAACGGCGGACGTGTCTATATGCTCGTCACCACAGCAGATACTGTCAAAGAAACTCAAGACACCATCTACCAAGAACTCGCTCAACAAAAAACAGAAGGCCTCTTTTACCGAACAGATATTGGAAGTAAGGCTATAAAAGATTAACAGATACTAACTTTGTCATGGCGAGCAAGAGCGAGCCAAAGTAAGACCATTATTAAAAAAGAAGAAAAGGAAAATCATGACCAAACCAATTATTTCCATCATCATGGGCTCAAAATCCGACTGGGCAACCATGAAAAAAACAGCAGAAGTCCTAGACCGCTTCGGTGTAGCCTACGAGAAGAAGGTTGTCTCTGCCCATCGCACACCTGATCTCATGTTCAAGCATGCCGAAGAAGCGCGTAGTCGTGGTATCAAGATCATCATCGCAGGTGCAGGTGGCGCAGCTCATTTGCCAGGGATGGTCGCAGCTAAAACAACCCTTCCAGTCATTGGTGTGCCCGTAAAATCGCGTGCCCTTAGTGGTGTGGACTCGCTTTACTCTATCGTACAGATGCCGGGTGGCGTACCTGTTGCGACAATGGCTATCGGTGAAGCAGGAGCGACAAACGCTGCCCTCTTTGCCCTTCGTCTCCTTTCAGCAGAAGATCAGGCTATCGCGACAGCTTTGGCAGATTTTGCAGAAGAACAAGGAAAAATCGCAGAGGAGTCGACAAATGAGCTCATCTAAAACAATCGGAATTATCGGTGGCGGCCAGCTGGGTCAAATGATGGCCATTTCTGCTATCTACATGGGCCACAAGGTTATCGCGCTGGATCCTGCTGCAGATTGCCCGGCCTCTCGCGTGGCGGAAATCATCGTGGCTCCTTATAACGATGTGGATGCTCTTCGTCAGTTGGCGGAGCGCTGTGATGTTCTTACCTATGAATTTGAAAATGTCGACGCCGATGGTTTGGATGCTGTCATCAAGGATGGACAACTCCCTCAAGGGACAGACCTGCTTCGCATTTCCCAAAATCGGATTTTTGAAAAGGACTTTCTCTCAAATAAGGCTCAAGTCACTGTAGCACCATACAAGGTTGTGAATTCTAGCCAAGACTTGGCGGAGATTGATCTGTCCAAAAACTATGTCCTCAAGACTGCGACTGGTGGCTACGATGGGCATGGGCAAAAGGTCATTCGCTCAGAAGCAGACTTGGAAGAAGCCTATGAACTAGCAGATTCAGCTGACTGTGTCTTGGAAGAATTTGTTAATTTTGACCTTGAAATTTCTGTTATCGTCTCAGGAAATAGCAAGGATGTGACAGTCTTCCCAGTTCAGGAAAATGTCCACCGTAACAACATTCTATCTAAGACCATTGTGCCAGCTCGCATTTCTGAGAGTTTAGCAGACAAGGCCAAAGCTATGGCAGTGAGAATCGCTGAGCAACTCAACTTGTCTGGAACACTTTGTGTGGAAATGTTTGCGACAGCTGATGACATCATTGTCAACGAGATTGCCCCGCGTCCACACAATTCAGGACACTACTCAATCGAAGCCTGTGACTTCTCTCAGTTTGATGCCCATATTCTAGGTGTTCTCGGAGCACCATTGCCAGCCATCAAACTACATGCCCCAGCCGTCATGCTCAATGTTCTCGGCCAGCATGTCGAGGCTGCTGAGCAATATGTGACAGAAAATCCAAGCGCCCACCTCCACATGTATGGTAAAATAGAAGCGAAGCACAACCGCAAGATGGGACATGTGACTTTGTTTAGTGATGTGCCAGATGAGGTTGAGGAGTTAGGGAAAGGGATTGATTTTTAGGACAAGTCTATGATACAAATAATCGTTAACGCTTTTGTTGAAAAGGATAAGACTGGAGCAGTTGTCGAAGTCTTGTTTGCTAGTGCTGACCAAGATAAGGTACAAGCGAAATATGCAGAGCTAGTTGAACAGTACCCTGAAAACTATCTAGCGATTTATGATTTGCCAGCAGATACTGATCTCAATGAATTACCACACTATCCATCTGTGTTTATAGGAAAAGAGGAGTTTGAGTAGAAATCTTGCTTTACCTAGATAGCTTATTCCCAACAGTTTAAGAAGAAAGGAAAAATTAACAACATGATCGACCGTTACTCTCGCCCTGAGATGGCGAACATTTGGAGTGAAGAAAATAAATACCGTGCTTGGCTTGAGGTGGAAATCTTGGCTGACGAGGCATGGGCTGAGTTGGGGGAAATCCCTAAGGAAGATGTGGCTTTGATTCGTGAGAAAGCGGATTTTGACATCGATCGCATTTTGGAGATTGAGCAGGAGACGCGCCACGATGTGGTGGCTTTCACGCGTGCGGTTTCTGAAACTCTTGGTGAAGAGCGCAAGTGGGTTCACTACGGCTTGACTTCTACCGACGTGGTGGATACGGCCTACGGTTACCTTTACAAGCAGGCCAACGACATCATCCGTCGTGATCTTGAAAATTTCACCAACATCATCGCTGATAAGGCTAAGGAGCATAAGTTCACCATAATGATGGGTCGTACCCACGGTGTGCACGCTGAACCGACAACCTTTGGTCTTAAATTGGCGACTTGGTACAGCGAAATGAAGCGCAACATCGAGCGTTTCGAGCATGCAGCTGCTGGAGTGGAAGCTGGTAAGATTTCTGGTGCGGTTGGGAACTTTGCCAACATCCCACCATTCGTAGAGCAATACGTCTGCGACAAATTGGGTATTCGTGCTCAAGAAATCTCTACACAGGTGCTTCCTCGTGATCTTCACGCTGAGTACTTTGCGGTTCTTGCTAGCATTGCGACTTCTATTGAACGCATGGCAACGGAAATCCGTGGTCTGCAAAAGTCTGAGCAACGCGAAGTAGAAGAGTTCTTTGCTAAAGGTCAAAAAGGTTCTTCAGCAATGCCTCACAAACGTAACCCTATCGGTTCTGAAAATATGACAGGTCTTGCGCGTGTTATCCGTGGTCACATGATTACGGCCTATGAGAATGTTGCTCTCTGGCACGAACGTGATATCTCTCACTCATCAGCTGAGCGTATCATCACACCAGATACGACTATTCTGATCGACTACATGCTCAACCGTTTTGGAAATATCGTCAAGAACTTGACGGTCTTCCCAGAAAATATGGTCCGCAACATGAACTCTACATTTGGTTTGATATTCAGTCAACGTGCTATGTTGGCTTTGATTGAAAAAGGTATGACACGTGAACAAGCTTACGACCTTGTTCAACCTAAGACAGCCCAATCATGGGATAACCAAGTCGACTTTAAACCACTTCTTGAGGAAGATCCAGAAGTAACTTCACGCCTCACACAAGAAGAAATCGATGAAATCTTCAACCCTCTTTATTACACTAAACGAGTGGATGATATCTTTGAACGTCTAGGACTGGGTGATTAATTAAAAAAAGAGGCTGGGTATCCAGTCTCTTTAAAATCATAAAACCGCATATTATCAGGTGTTGACATACCTTGATAATATGCGGTTTATTTCTTTTTCTTCTGAAATTGAGTTTTATACTCAGCTCTCATTAGGTCTCTGGATATAAATCTTTCATTTTATCTTATTGAATCCATTCGCCATCGGCATTTACAGCGTAGCCATCAATTGTTGTGTTAACAGCTAAGGCTCCTGAAGAGTATGAATAATACCATTTATCTCCAACTTGGAACCAACCGGTTTTCATTGTACCTGAATTGTCAAGATAATACCATGTATCTCCTTGGCTGACCCAACCAGTTTGCATGGCTCCTGAGTCGTTGAGATAGTACCATGATCCACCTTGATCGATCCAACCAGTTTGCATAGCTCCTGAGTTATCAAGATAATACCATGTACCATTGACTTTCTGCCAACCAGTTTGCATAACACCAGTCTCATCTAAGTAGTACCACGCTCCGTCTTTGACCCAACCGGTCTTCACTTTATCTGCATGATCATAGTAATACCATTTGCTTTCAATTAATTTCCATCCAGGTTTACTATTTTTGCCATCTGCTAATTGATGAGTGATTCCGTTAGCAGAGTTAGATTCAGCCTTAGGTCCGCTTTCAACAACTACTTTGAAAGGAGCTTCTGTTCGGCTAGGCTCTTCCTTAGGAATGTCTAGTTTAGGTTTTTCTTCTGCGATTGGAGCAAGGCCATTCTCATCGCCGACATGTGTAATTGGTGCTCCGAATTCCACAATTTGATCGACAGGTTCTTTGGTTACTTGACTATCTAGAACGGTTTCACTAGCCTTTCCATTTTCAGTAAGAACAGATACGTAAGAAGTGCGTTCACCTAGAACTCCAGCTTTGACAACTTTTTCTTGACCTGCTGGGAGGTTCGTATTTTCTTTTCGAATGACTTTAAATGGAATGCTTTCTGTCTTCACAACTAGTTCAGGTTTGGTTTCAACATTAGCAGCTAGTTCATTTTCATCTAGGCTTCCTGAATGAGTTGCAGCTGGTTTGAGGCCTTGCAGAGCAGCTTTGAGCTTACCTACTAGTGCGTCTAGTTCAGCTTGTTTGCTGCGGTTGAGGTTAAGGTTTAGTCCATCTTTTGCTGCCTTGAGTGCTGCTAGGCTTTCTGTGCTGTATCCGTCTAAGTTTGTAGGGATTTTAGCTAATTCTTCGCGAAGAGCATTATAATTAGCTCGGAAGTAGTCTTTGTTGTGGTCAGCAAAGGCAGTCATGAGTTCAAAGATTTCCTCTTCCTTGTACTCAGCGCTTGGTCTATCTGCCCAGATTGAAAGCATACTTCCAACTGTTGGAAGGTCAACTTCAGGATATTTGGTAGAAGCTAGTTGATTGAATGGTGTTTTTCCAGTATTCTCAATAGCTTTTTTGAGGAAACCACCACCATCTTCTGGTTTTTGTCCGAGAATGTAGTACCAGTCACCGTTGGTATTCAAGAACTTATAACCCTTGCTTGCTAGATATTGAGGTGAAGCAAGGTTGTAGCCCCACCAGCCTTTAGACCAGTAAGAAATCAAGACATCCTTATCGAATTCAGCATCATCCTTGTCTTCATAGTAGAAGCCATCGTTGAAGGCCATTGGTTGTAGCCCTCTTTCTTTGGCCATAGCAGCAAGGCTGTTAGAATAGTCTGCGAACTTGTTATAGAGTCCATACCATTTGAGGTAGTACCAACCTTGGGCGTTGGTCGCATCATTGGCATATTCATCTGTACCATAGTTGAATATCTTTGATTTATCAGCAAAGTAATCCATATACTTACCGATAAGGGCTTTGGTAAAGTTAAGGGCTTCTTGATTTTCAAGGTCCATCGTGGTTTTTGAGACCTTATCAAAGTTGGCTTGAGGATTCGCGATGCCAAGTTTTTCCATGGCGACCAGCATAGCATCCATATGTCCTGGGCTATTAATAGCTGGAATCAGACCAATACCTTTTTCCTTAGCGTATTTGGCAAGTTCTGTCACTTCTGCCTGTGTCAGTGCAGTACCGTTTGGATCGTCGTAGTAAGCTTTAGTTCCTTCGATAATAGCTTTTTTAACGTCATCACTAGCATAGGTTTTTCCGTTGGCAGTAATGGTCATATCATCGAGTAGGAAGCGAAGGCCATCATTTCCTAGAAGGAGGTGGGCATCAGAGTAGCCGAGCTCACTCGCCTTGTCTACGATGCGTTTGAGTTGATCTAGAGAGAAGTATTTGCGACCTGCATCGATGGAAATGACTTTATTCTTATTCAGTTTTTCAAGTTCGCGTTTAGCATCCTCTTCTTTTTGTGCTTCAGGGGTTAAGGCCAAGTTTTTAATAGCTTCTTGAAGGTTTACGATTGCTTGATCAATCGTGTCTTGTTGAGCACGGCTGAGGTTGCTATCGAGTGAACGGATGGCTTTTTCAGCTTCTTTTACAGCAGCAAAACTTTCAGCAGTATAGCGGTTAGAGTCTTTTGGAATAGTTTCTAGTGCTTTTTCTGCAGGTTGGTAGTTGGCTGCAAAGTATTCAGCGTTGGCATTTGCAAAATGACGCATAAGTTTGAAGAGGCGAGATGGTGAATAACGTGCAGATGGGGTATCGGCCCAAGCAGCTACCATACCACCGATGATTGGGACATCAGCTCCTTCTGTTTTGGGTACAGAAGTGATTGGTGTATTTTTAATACCATTGAGCCCCTGATCGAGATTGTACCAACCTTGACCATCAGCGTTTCGTCCGAGGACGTAGTACCAAGCATCGTTGGTATTAAGAATTTGGTGGCCTTTTTCAGCAAGTAGTTTAGAAGAAGCAACGTCATAACCACCCCAACCGCCAGTCCACATAGAAACGATGATATCTTTGTCAAAACTACCAAAGCTTGTGTCGCTATTGTAGTAGATACCGTCGTTAAAGGCCATTGGTTTGAGACCGTGTGATTTTACAATACGAGCAAGGTCATTGGCGTAAGAGATGAATTTCTCATATCCTTTTTCAGGGTAGCCTTCATTTGGATAATATTTATCAGCTTGAAGCACGCTCCAACCTTTAGCATTGGTTGCATCATTGGCATATTCATCTAAACCAATATTGAAGATTTCAGATTTCTTAGAGAAGTAGTTAGCGTATTTGTCAATCAAAGTTTTTGTAAAATCAACTGCTTGTTTATTATTTAAGTCAACAGTTCGTTCAGATTTTGTACCAAAATAATCAAAGTTAGGATTTTCAATGCCAAGTTCTTTCATAGCATGGAGAATAGCATCCATATGTCCAGGACTATTGACAGTTGGAATCACTCCAATTCCTTTATCTTTGGCATAATTAATCAAATCTGTCATCTGACTTTCAGTGAGATGGTTACCATTTGGATCATCGTAATAAGCATTTGTTCCATTTTCAATGGCGCGTTTGACATCATCACTAGAGTAGGTTTTATCGCCCACTTTCATAGACATATCGTCCAACATGAAACGGAGGCCATCGTTACCTACCAAGAGATGAAGATCTGTGTAACCATATTCTTTCGCTTTGTCGATAATTTCTTTGAGCTGCTCAGGTGAGAAATATTTACGTCCGGCATCAATTGAAACGATTTTTCGTTTAGCTAATTTTTCATTTTCAGTTGCAGCACGTTCCTTTCCTACCTCTGTTGCCGGTTTGTCAGCCTCTGCTTTCGTTTCATCTTTTTTAGCTGGTTTATCCTTGTCAGCTTCTGACTTATCAGTCTTGTCTGTATCCGACTCTTTAGAATTAGCCTCTTTCTGCTCTTTCTTTTTAGGGCTAGCTTCCTCTGCCTTTTTATCGGCAGCTTCTTTTTCAACAGAAGTTGGAGTTACTACTTCTTCTTTATCACTAGGAGTTGGACTAACTTCCTCTTGTGTTTTTTCCTCTGTTTTTGGAAGACTAGCTACCTTATCAGTAGCTGGAGTTTCTGTTTCTACAGTTTTTGGAGCTTCTGGTTGAAGCTCTGCTTTAGGTGTCTCCTCAGTCCGATTTTCGGATGGTTGAGGGGAATCGGAAACCGTATGGATGGTCGGTTGGTTTTCTGTAGTAGGAGTAACTCCATCGGCTGCAACAGCCTGTGCTTGGAAGGCAAATCCAATTAGAACAGAAGCTGCTCCTACAGCGTATTTACGAATGGAAAAACGTTGTTGTTTTTCTTGTTTCATTGCAAAACCTCCTGATTGTATTTTATATTGATAGCGTTTACATAAAACAACACCCTTATTTTATTTCTTATATTAACAAGAGTCAAGAGGAGATGATAAAAAACTATAATAAGTATAAAAAAATATAAAATTTAAGCTTAAGATTTCAGATCGGTCGGAAAAGAAACATATATATACTTAGTAGAATTTTTTTAGTCCTATTTCTATAAAATATTCCACAAATTATAGAATCTTCCAAAATTAGGTAAGCGCTACCTTTTTGGTATGGTATAATAAGTATAGAAAAAGCCCAAGCAAGGCTTAGGCTTTCTTCTTAGTGATCACGGTCACATGAAATGAATTTGATTTTGTAGTAATCTGCGCGTTTATATGTTTCGCTGTATGCAAGAACTTGACCAGTAGACTCTAGTTTAGTAGTCTTGGTTTGTAAAACGGTTGGGAATTGTTCATCGACTCCGAGGATTGAAGCCGCATGTTCTGGAGTTGGAAATGCTATTTCATTGATTTCTTCAAAATGTTCATCATTCATGTGAATGTGGTAATCCAATTTGAAACGGTTATAGATAGAGCTATAATATTCAAGATTTGGATAATTTGCGTTGATGTATTGTTCTGGGATGTAAGATGTATGGTAGATGTACACAACACCACCTGTTTCGCGAACGCGTTCAATCTTGTAGTAGAACTGATCTCCGCGTAGTCCAAGTTTTTCTAAGTAGCTTAGTTTATTTCCACGCTCAATAGAAAGGACGGTAACTTTATCATCTTTAGTTTCAAAAACTTCTACATCTGAAAACTCTACGAGTTTGTGTTTGCGTGCGCGTGAAACGAATGTACCCTTTCCTTGTTGACGGACAATATAGCCATCCTTGGCAAGGTCGTTTAAAGCGCGAACAACTGTGATAGAACTAACATCATACATTGCAATCAATTCAGCTTCAGTGTAGAATTTATCTCCACTGGCAAATTGACCAGAAATGATTTTGTTCTTTAACTCATCTTTAATATATTGATACTTTGGAATTGCCATATTTTCACCTCGATTTTCCTTCTCCGTTAAAGATTTTACCATAAAACTGGAAAGAATAGTAGCCTTTTGAATAAAAAAATTAGAATAATAGGCTATAAGGTTAATTTACATAGGAATAAATAGAAAAACCTACATTTTTATACATGGTGCTAAAATGTTGTTATGACTATAGATTACAAGATTTTTATAAGTTTTTTGTGTAAAATTTAGTGAAAAATGAAAAAAATTGTGAAAACCTATTGACAAATGTAAGATATTGAGATATATTTACTATATCAACAAATGAAAGCGTAAACTTTAATTGTCAGAAGGTAAGAATATGACACGATTTGAGATACGGGATGATTTTTATCTCGATGGAAAATCATTTAAGATTTTATCTGGCGCCATTCATTATTTTAGGGTTCCTCCAGAAGATTGGTATCATTCGCTCTATAACTTGAAGGCTCTTGGTTTTAATACAGTAGAGACTTATGTGGCCTGGAATTTACACGAGCCTCGTGAGGGTGAGTTTCACTTTGAAGGAGCTCTGGATTTGGAGCGATTTCTCCAGACAGCACAAGATTTGGGTCTCTATGCGATCGTTCGTCCGTCTCCCTTCATCTGTGCAGAGTGGGAATTCGGTGGTTTACCAGCCTGGCTCTTAACAAAGAATATGAGGCTTCGTTCCTCAGATCCAGCCTATATTGAAGCTGTCGGTCGCTACTATGACCAGCTCTTGTCACGGTTGGTTCCACATTTGTTGGACAAGGGTGGCAATATCCTCATGATGCAGGTTGAAAATGAGTATGGTTCTTATGGAGAAGATAAGGCTTATCTGAGAGCCATTCGACAGTTGATGGAAGAGCGTGGCGTAACCTGTCCTCTTTTTACATCAGATGGTCCATGGAGAGCTACTTTGAAAGCTGGAACCTTAATAGAAGATGACCTCTTTGTAACAGGGAACTTTGGTTCTAAGGCTTCATATAACTTTTCACAGATGCAGGAATTCTTTGATGAGCATGGTAAGAAATGGCCGCTCATGTGTATGGAGTTCTGGGATGGCTGGTTCAATCGCTGGAAAGAACCGATTATCACACGGGATCCGAAAGAGTTGGCAGATGCAGTTCGAGAGGTTTTGGAACAAGGCTCCATCAATCTTTACATGTTCCATGGTGGTACAAACTTTGGTTTCATGAATGGTTGCTCGGCTCGAGGGACTTTGGACCTGCCACAAGTTACATCTTATGATTACGATGCCCTTCTGGATGAAGAAGGAAATCCAACTGCCAAATATCTGGCGGTCAAGAAGATGATGGCAACACATTTTCCAGAGTATCCGCAGTTAGAACCACTCTACAAAGAGAGTATGGAGTTGGATGCTATTCCACTAGTTGAAAAAGTTTCCTTGTTTGAAACCTTGGATAGCTTGTCTAGTCCTGTAGAAAGCCTTTATCCTAAAAAGATGGAGGAGCTGGGACAAAGTTATGGCTACCTACTCTATCGAACAGAAACAAACTGGGATGCAGAAGAAGAAAGACTTCGCATCATTGATGGTCGAGATAGGGCTCAGCTTTATATCGATGGTCAGTGGGTCGAAACCCAATATCAGACAGAGATTGGGGAAGATATTTTTTATCAAGGTAAAAAGAAAGCGCTGTCTCGATTAGATATCTTGGTAGAAAATATGGGGCGTGTCAACTATGGACACAAGTTCTTAGCGGATACGCAACGTAAGGGAATTCGGACAGGGGTTTGTAAGGATTTGCACTTCTTACTAAACTGGAAACACTATCCACTCCCACTAGACAATCCTGAGAAAATTGATTTTTCAAAAGGATGGACAGAAGGACAACCAGCCTTTTACGCTTATGATTTTACAATCGAAGCGCCAAAAGATACTTACCTAGACTTGTCTGAGTTTGGTAAGGGAGTTGCCTTTGTCAATGGGCAGAACCTAGGACGTTTTTGGAACGTTGGCCCAACCCTCTCGCTTTATATCCCTCATAGCTATCTCAAGGAAGGTGCCAACCGCATTATTATCTTTGAAACAGAAGGTGAATATAAAGAAGAGATTCATTTAACTCGAAAACCTACACTAAAACATATAAAGGGGGAAAACTTATGACAATTGTAGGATGCCGTATCGATGGACGTTTGATCCACGGACAAGTAGCCAATCTTTGGGCTGGAAAACTAAATGTTTCACGTATTATGGTTGTAGATGACGAAGTTGTCAACAATGACGTTGAAAAGAGTGGTTTGAAACTTGCGACACCACCAGGTGTAAAATTGAGTATTTTGCCAATTGAGAAAGCGGCAGCCAATATTCTTGCTGGAAAATACGATAGCCAACGTCTCTTTATCGTGGCTCGTAAACCAGACCGCTTCCTTGGTTTGGTAGAAGCAGGTGTACCAATTGAAACCCTTAATGTTGGGAATATGTCTCAAACACCAGAAACTCGCGCCATCACACGTTCTATCAACGTAGTGGACAAGGATGTGGAAGACTTCCACAAATTGGCAGAAAAAGGTGTTAAACTTACTGCTCAAATGGTTCCAAATGATCCAATTTCAGACTTTTTGAGCTTATTAAAATAGGAAAAAATTTTTAGGAGGTCATTGTTATGATACAATGGTGGCAAATTTTACTTCTCACTTTGTACTCAGCTTATCAAATCTGTGATGAGTTGACGATCGTTTCATCTGCAGGTTCCCCTGTATTTGCTGGTTTCATTACTGGTTTGATTATGGGAGATGTGACTACTGGTCTGCTTATCGGTGGTAACTTGCAACTGTTCGTTCTTGGGGTTGGTACCTTCGGTGGTGCTTCTCGTATTGACGCAACTTCTGGTGCGGTTCTTGCAACAGCATTCTCAGTTTCACAAGGAATCGCTACAGACCTTGCGATTACAACAATCGCTGTACCAGTAGCAGCACTTTTAACATACTTCGACGTTCTTGGACGTATGACAACTACTTTCTTCGCACACCGTATTGATGCTGCAATCGACCGCTTTGATTACAAAGGTATCGAACGCAACTACTTGCTTGGTGCGATTCCTTGGGCTTTATCTCGTGCCCTTCCAGTCTTCTTCGCGCTTGCATTTGGTGGTGAATTTGTACAACACGTAGTAGACTTCGTTACAAAATACCAGTGGGTTGCAGATGGTTTGACACTTGCAGGACGTATGCTTCCAGGTCTTGGATTTGCAATCTTGCTTCGTTACCTTCCAGTTAAACGTAACCTTCACTACCTTGCAATGGGATTTGGTTTGACAGCTATGTTGACTGTTCTTTACTCATATGTAACAGGTCTTGGTGGCGCTGTTGCTGGTATCGTAGGTACTCTACCGAAAGATGTTGCTGAAAAAATTGGTTTCGTGAACAACTTCAAAGGTTTGTCTATGATTGGTATCTCTATCGTAGGTATCTTCCTTGCAGTGCTTCACTTCAAAAATAGCCAAAAAGTAGCTGTAGCAGAACCTTCTACACCATCAGAAAGTGGGGAAATCGAAGATGACGAATTCTAATTACAAACTTACAAAAGAAGATTTTAATCAAATCAACAAACGTAGCTTGTTTACTTTCCAATTGGGTTGGAACTACGAACGTATGCAAGCTTCTGGTTACCTTTACATGATCTTGCCTCAATTGCGTAAAATGTATGGGGATGGAACTCCTGAATTGAAAGAAATGATGAAAGTTCATACTCAATTCTTCAATACTTCACCATTCTTCCACACCATTATCGCTGGTTTTGACCTTGCCATGGAAGAAAAAGATGGTGTGGGTTCAAAAGACGCCGTTAATGGTATCAAGACAGGTTTGATGGGACCATTCGCTCCTCTTGGAGATACAATCTTTGGTTCACTTGTACCTGCGATCATGGGATCTATCGCAGCAACTATGGCTATCGGTGGTCAACCTTGGGGTATCTTCCTTTGGATTGCAGTTGCAGTAGCGTATGATATCTTCCGTTGGAAACAGTTGGAATTTGCCTACAAAGAAGGGGTTAACCTTATCAACAATATGCAAAGTACCTTGACAGCTTTGATTGACGCTGCATCTGTACTTGGTGTCTTCATGATGGGTGCTCTTGTAGCAACAATGATCAACTTTGAAATTTCTTACAAGTTGCCAATCGGTGAAAAGATGATTGATTTCCAAGATATCTTGAACCAAATCTTCCCACGTTTGCTTCCAGCAATCTTTACTGCCTTTATCTTCTGGTTGCTTGGTAAGAAAGGTATGACCTCTACTAAAGCTATCGGTATCATTATCGCTCTTGCAGTAGGTCTTTCTGCCTTTGGTAAATTTGTACTTGGAATGGGCGCATAATTTATGGCTAAATCATTAATTTTGGTGAGTCATGGTCGCTTCTGTGAAGAACTTAAAGGTAGCACTGAAATGATCATGGGTCCACAAGACAATATTCATGCAGTGGCTCTTCTTCCAGAAGATGGTCCAGAAGAATTTACTGCGAAATTTGAAGCTGCTATTGAAGGATTGGATGATTTCCTAGTCTTTGCGGATCTTCTCGGTGGAACACCATGTAACGTGGTCAGTCGTTTGATCATGGAAGGTCGTGACATCGAACTTTATGCAGGAATGAATCTTCCAATGGTGATTGAATTTATCAATGCGAGCCTTACAGGTGCAGATGCGGACTATAAGAACCGTGCTGCAGAAAGCATTGTGAAAGTTAATGACCTGTTAGCTGGCTTCGATGATGACGAAGATGAATAAGATGTGACAACGTGAAAATCAGAGGGAAAATAGGCGATAGGAGGATGGAGCGATTCTCCGACGATAATCGATCTTTTTCCCAAAGATTTTAGTTGGAACTCGATTCAATAAGATGTGATAACGTGAAAATCGTTAGAGCATTTTATATAGAATATACATGGGAATGGGGCTTACTCCCATTCCCATATTTAATAGAAAAAGAGGAACTCAATGCTACATTATACAAAAGAAGATTTGCTCGAATTGGGTGCAGAAATCACTACACGTGAAATCTACCAACAGCCTGATGTATGGAAAGAAGCTTTTGAATCTTATCAAGCAAAAGGTGAAGAAATTGCAGCTTTCCTACAAGGAATTGCTGATAAACATAACTATATCAAGGTTATCTTGACAGGTGCGGGGACTTCTGCTTATGTAGGAGATACCTTGGTACCTTACTTTAAGGAAGTCTATGACGAACGCAAATGGAATTTCAATGCTATTGCGACAACAGATATCGTTGCCAATCCAGAAACTTATTTGAAAAAAGATGTGGCAACTGTCCTTGTATCCTTTGCTCGTAGTGGGAACTCGCCTGAAAGTGTGGCGACTGTTGATTTGGCCAAGGCCTTGGTAGATGAGCTTTACCAAGTGACGATTACTTGTGCAGCAGATGGTAAATTGGCTCTTCAAGCTCATGGAGATGACCGCAATCTCTTGCTCTTGCAACCAGCTGCCTCTAATGATGCTGGATTTGCCATGACTTCTAGCTTTACGTCTATGATGTTGACAGCTCTCTTGGTCTTTGATCCTACAGAATTTGCTGTTAAAGCTGAACGTTTTGAAGTTGTATCTAGTCTTGCCCGTAAAATTCTAGACAATGCAGAAGATGTCAAAGAGTTGGTTGACCTAGACTTTAACCGTGTCATCTATCTAGGCGCTGGTCCTTTCTTTGGGCTTGCTCATGAAGCTCAGCTCAAGATTTTGGAATTGACAGCTGGCCAAGTGGCGACCATGTATGAAAGTCCAGTCGGCTTCCGTCACGGTCCAAAATCTCTTATCAACGAAAATACAGTTGTTTTGGTCTTTGGTACAACAACAGACTACACTCGCAAGTACGACTTGGACTTGGTTCGTGAAGTTGCTGGTGACCAGATTGCTCGTCGTGTTGTGCTTTTGAGTGATCAAGCTTTTGGTCTTGAAAATGTCAAAGAAGTGGCCTTTGGTTGTGGCGGTGTCTTGAATGATATTTACCGTGTCTTCCCTTACATCGTTTATGCCCAACTCTTTGCCCTATTGACTTCACTCAAGGTAGAAAACAAACCAGATACACCGTCTCCTACAGGTACAGTAAATCGTGTGGTACAGGGTGTTATCATCCACGAATATCAAAAGTAATACTCTTCGAAAATCAAATTCAAACCACGTCAGCTTCGCCTTGCCGTACTCAAGTACAGCCTGTGGCTAGCTTTCTAGTTTGCTCTTTGATTTTCATTGAGTATAAGACAGTATTTATGAATTCTTGATAAGAGGATTTGTAAATCATACAAGTAAACCATAGATTGTGAATGGACTTTCTATGGTTTGTTTGCTTAATAGAATTAGGAAGAAGGAAAAACGAATGAAAGCATACACAGAGCGTGTGTTCGGAAGAGTTGATGAACAAGATGTCCTAGCTTATTGCTTTGAGACTGATGCTGGTTATCAATTAGAGGTTATGACTTATGGGGCGACTATCTTGCGCTATGTCACACCTGACAAGGCTGGAAACTTTGCCAACGTTATCTTGGGTTTTGATGATTTTGATAGCTATGTAGGCAATAGTCCCAAGCATGGAGCTAGCGTAGGTCCTGTGGCGGGCCGTATTGCAGGTGCGACCTTTGAGCTTAATGGCAAGACCTATGACCTTGAAGTCAACAATGCTAGCAACTGTAACCATAGTGGTTCAACTGGTTGGGATTCCAGCTTGTTTGAATTGGTCGAGGTGAGCGACCATGGCTTGACTCTCTACACAGAGCGTACAGATGGGACAGGAGGGTTCCCTGGAAATCTCAAGATTTGGATCAGTTACCACTTAGAAGAAACTGGTGCCTATGAAATCAGCTACAAGGTGACAACCGATCAAGATACGCTGGTCAATCCAACCAACCACAGCTATTTCAACTTGTCTGGTGATTTCACGCAGACGATTGACCGCCATGTCTTCCAACTAAATACAGAGGGCATTTACCCAATCGCTCCCGACGGTGTTCCTGCCAAAACTCCAGATGCCAATCGTGATGTGGTTAAACACATCTACAATGGTGCTTTGTTGAAAGATATCTTTGCAGAAGAAGATGAGCAAATCCAGCTGGTATCTGGTTTGGATCACCCATTTGCTCTTCCTGCAGGCCATGACAATGCTGGTTTCCTTTATGACCAAAATTCGGGTCGCTTCCTGCTTTTCAAGACAGAGGCTCCTTGTTTTGTGGTCTACACAGCAAACTTTGTGGATGAGAGTGTACTTGTGGCTGGCAAACCAATGGTACAGCACAATGGGATTGCCCTTGAAGCGCAGGCTTTACCAGATGCCATTCATAGCGACCTCAAAGACCAAGTCATTCTTAAAGCCGGTCAAACCTTTACAAGCAAGACACGTTATGAGCTTGTTGTGAAATAAAAGGATAGGAATTTCTACTTTTTGGGGAATAGTATTTACCTTATAACATTAGTAGAAATGGGCAAAGAATAGGAAAATATGATATAATTTAATATTGAAAATACCTGTCCTATCTAAAGGATAAAAGGAGAAAAAAATGAAGAAAATTGTATTTGCTAGCGCCTTGGCTTTGACTTTAGCTGGAGCAGTTTTGACAAATGATGTTTTTGCCAATGACAGACTTGTGGCAACACAATCTGCAGATGGTAGAAATGAAAATGTCTTGAGTTCAGAAGTGCTTAACCCTGCTAGTGGCAATGTTTTGGTTGGATTAAAGGGAGAATTTTTGACTCCAGACCAACAAGCTATCTTAGATGCCATCAATGCTATCCGTAAAGAGGCAGCTGACGAAGGCTTGGTAGATAAGTATGTTCCTATCAAATGGTCGACTGACCTAGAAAAGGCAGCTTTTGCCAGAGCTGCAGAAGCTTCTGTAACCATGGACCATACTCGTCTTTCTGGTAAAGAAATCTGGAGCGCCTTCCCATCAGGAAACAGTGTACTAGGAGAAAACTTGGGTTGGAACCATGATGGTTTTCTAAAAGCTCTTGAACAATGGCGTGCTGAAAAAGCAGACTACGTGAAGAAAAAATCAGGTGATTCAGCAAAAGGTGGCTCTGGTCATTATGAAACTTTGATTAGCCCTAAATTTACACATATGGGGATTGCTGCCTTTAAGAATCCAAATAACCCATATAATGCTGTAACGATTGCTCAGGCTTTTGGTGATGCTGCTACTTCAGAAGAATTGGTAGGCAGTTACGGTCCGGCTATCCAGTATGCAGAAGTGACTTCATCTAACTTGTCAACAGTTAAAAATAAAGCAGTCGTAGTTGAAAAAGCGCTGAAAGAATTTAGAACTTCTAGTTCAGACCAATCTGGTTGGGTGAAAACAGATGGGAAATGGTATTTCTATGAGTCTGGTGATCTGAAGACAGGCTGGGTGAAAACGGGTGGTAAATGGTACTACTTGGATGACCTAGGTGTCATGCAGACAGGATTTGTAAAAGTAGATGGTAGCTGGTATTACTTGAGTAGCTCAGGTGCTATGTTTACAGGCTGGGGTACAGACGGAAATAGATGGTTCTACTTTGATGGCTCAGGAGCTATGAAGACAGGCTGGCTCAAAGAAAATGGAGTTTGGTACTACCTTGATGCGTCTGGTATCATGAAGACAGGTTGGTTTAAAGTTGGCCAATACTGGTACTATGCATATGGCTCTGGAGCTTTGGCAGTCAGCACAACAACACCAGACGGTTATAAAGTAAATGGCAACGGTGAATGGGTAAACTAGAAACTAAAGGAGTTGCTTTAACAACTTTAGATAACCTATATTTGTTACTATAATTTTAAAGATGGAGAGAAGAGATTGCTTCCTCCATTTTTTATTTTTCGTTGACATTTTTTATTGCTAAACAGTTAATTACTTAGTTACTTGATTTTCCCTATCCATTCAATTGTATATCTATCCCTAGAATCTTTTTTGAAATTGATGTATAATGGTAGGAGTTGTATATTTTACCATAAATTAACATACTAATTTAAAAATGTAAAAAGAGGGGAATATGAATTTCAAAACTAGTGGAGAAGAAAGACAGAATTTCTCGTTAAGAAAATTGGCAGTTGGCCTTGTATCTGTAGCAGTTGCGTGTTTCTTTTTGATGGGAACTGGCCTACAGATTGTATCTGCCCAAGAATCTCATACTGTTAACTATACCTACGTTTTAGAGTCGGATTTAACTGACGAAGAGAAGGGTCTCTTGGTTACATCCCTACCACAAGTAGCGGAAGAAACGGACGCTACCTACTATCTGGTTTATCGAGCAAATCAAGTATTACCCAATACGGGGACTAGCTCTCCATTGGGAACTGTTGCCTTGGTGGCGGGCCTTAGTTTATTGGTTGTAGTAGTTCTTAAGGGACGTGATGTCAAGAGCAAGATTAGTCGATTCTTGTTAGTAAGCGCTCTAGGCAGTCAGTTGCTGTCTCCAACTGTCCTTGCTTTGACGAGCGAGACACTAGCTGCTTATAACACCCAATTATCGGTCCAGGCAGGAGATGCCTTGCCAGCTCCGGTTGATATTCCTGGTTACACTTATCTAGGATTTGTAGAAAACAAACCAGCTCTTTCTGTACCGACAACTAGCAAACCAGCAGAATCTACTGGAAATCAAGAGATTAAATTAGAAAACAGTCAATCTAAGGAAGTGGTTACTACTCATTCAGCAGATTCGACTATGGGAACTGAATTTGTCAAGCAATCAAATGACAGCAAGTCTAACTTAGAAAATGAAGATAGCTCAGTAGTAATGACTGTGTATCCTAAAAATGAGGATACTAGTCAGCAAACGAAAGTTCCTCAGAGTCAGGAGAGTAAGGATAGCCATGCTGTAAAAGGTGAGGAGTCAGACCAAAAACAAGAACAGGCTACAGCTCCTGCAACAAATTCAAGCCAAACTGATGGGAATCAAGAACAGTCAAAACCAGTACTGCCAGCTCCGCAAAGCCCAGTGGTAGAGAATCAACAAGGAGGAACATCTTCTCCTGTAGAGCCTCAACCACAAGAAAATAATGAAACTGTAGTGCAAACAAAAGGGACACAAGAGTCAGGTCACGAGGGCGAGGCTCTGATTCAACCATCGCAACCAACGTACACAGCCCCAATTAGCACTCAAGGAACACAAGAGTCGGGTCATGAGGGTGAGTCCCTAGTTCAACCAGCACAACCAGCCTATACGGATCCAATCAGCACTCAAGGGACCCAAGAGTCAGGTCATGAGGGCGAGTCCCTGGTTCAACCAGTGCTACCAGCCTATACGGATCCGATCAGCACTCAAGGGACCCAAGAATCAGGTCATGAGGGCGAGGCTCTAGTTCAACCAGTGCCACCAGCCTATACAGACCCAATCAGCACTCAAGGCACCCAAGAACCAGATCATGAGGGTGAAGCCCTGGTTCAACCAGAACTACCAGTCTACACAGCTCCTCAGGATGAAGTTGTTGAACCAACAGTGCCAGAGTCTACAGAAGTTGTTAGCAGTAAGGGTACCCAGGAAATAGGCCACGAAGGTGAGGCTGCTGTAGCAGAGGCCCTCCCTGAACTGCCTTTGACAAGTAATCATCGTACAGTAACAGAAACCATTCCTCATGAAACTGAAGAAATCGAAGATGCGACCATCTTAAAAAATCGCAGAGAAATTGCTCAGGAAGGAAAAGACGGTTTACGGACAATCGAGTATGAAGATTATCTCGTAGATGGTAAGCTAGAAGCTAGCAGGGAAATCTCACGTACAGAAGTAGAGCCAACCAAAGAGATTGTCAAGGTTGGTAGTCTTGTTAAAACCAAACCAACAGTTGAAATCACTAATCTGGTGAAAGAGGAGAGCAAAAAATCAGTAGCAGTCAACTATCACTTAGATGATCCGACGTCTGCCTTTATTAAGGCCAAGGCCCAAATTTACCAAAATGGAACATTGGTCAAAGAGGTGAACTTGAAAGATCCATCAGCCCAACAAACGATTGATGGATTGGACTACTATACGTCATACAATCTTAAGACTTACCTGACCTATAATCTAGGACAATCTGATCAGGAAAGTACAGAAGTATCAACGAAAGATTTTCAGTTAGACTATAAAAAAATTGAAATCAAAGATGTGGATGAAGTGGGGCTCTATGGTAAGGCAGATGGTCACTACCGTCGTTATCTGAACTTATCAGAAGTACCAAGTGATTTATCACCTTATTTTGTCAAAGTCAAATCAGACAAGATGAAGGAAATGCTGCTACCAGTTAGCTCTATTAAGGAAACAGATGATGGGAAATACAAGGTAACCGTTGCCTTCAATGAACTGGTTCAAGAGGAAGGTTCAACATATAAGGATAACTATAGTTTCACAATTGATAAGCAAAAGCTTGCCAAGGACGGTGTCTATACTTCCTTTAAGAAACTGATTGCTGCCATGCAAGGCGATCTCGCTGGAACCTTTAAACTTGGAGCTGATATGACAGCTGATGAGGTGTCCTTAGCTAAGGGACAAACTAGCTATGTGACAGGAACTTTCACTGGTAATCTTATCGGTGCGAGTGATGGGCAGCCATTTGCGATTTATGACCTTAAGACAACCTTGTTTGATAACTTGACTAAGGCTACTGTGAAAGATATTGACCTTAAAGCGGTAGCGATTAAGAGTCAAGAAGACACAGCTAGCCTAGCAAAAGTGGCTACTAACAGCCAGATCAGTAATGTAGCTGTAGAAGGTCAATTGACAGGTAGCAAGTCAGTTGCAGGTTTGGTAGCGAAGGCTCAGGATACAGAAATAACCAATAGTTCCTTTACAGGTAGCATTCAGGCCAAGCATGTGGATGCCTCTCCTTACTATGTGGGAGGTATAGCAGGGCACTTATCTGGTAATAAGGCTAAGATTGATAAGGTAGCTGTTGATGCAAATATTTCTAGCAATGCCCGCAACAATGACCAATTTGCGGGAGGTATTGTAGGGAAAGTTCAAAGTGGTGCTTTGGTGTCTCATGCGCTAGCAAGTGGGACTATCCTCAATACGACAACCTATCCACGCGTCGGAGGTATAGCTGGTTCTACATGGCAAAATGGCCGTATCCATCATGTTGTTAGCACGGTCAATACTGGAGACGGCTATGCCATCACAGGAGACCAATATAAGGGAGCGGACATCAAAGATGCCAGCACTGCCGAGAACAAGAAGGCCGATCTCTATGCGACCCCAATCACCCAAGACCAGGCCAGAGAAAAGGTCCAGTCTTATGGGATGACAGTGACACTAAACGATACAGGTCAAACACTCAAGGCCAATCAGCACAGTGTGGACTATACTCAGTTAAGCCAAGGCCAAGCTAGTCGAAAAGTTGCTTATCACAATATCGAGAAATTGATGCCTTTCTATAATAAAGAGCTAGTGGTTCACTATGGAAATCAAGTTGATCCTACTGATAAGCTTTATACTACAGAACTGTTGGATGTCGTACCAATGAAGGACAATGACATCATCACAGATATTCAGGCCAATAAAGCAGCAATCAATAAACTTATGTTGCATTTTGCTGACAATACAATCAGTTATCTGGACGTCACTTACAAAGACGACTTCAAAAATACACAAATTGCAGAGTACAGCGTAGCAGGTAAAAACTTTATCTTTACGCCAGAGGCCTTTCTATCTGATTATACGAAAGTGACCAATCAAGTCCTAGCAGATTTGCAAGGGGTCGAATATGACTCAGCAGCCATGAGAAGAGTTCTGGGCATTGAGGCAGATGCTCCACTTGATCCGCTGTATTTGGACAAAGAATTTGAAAAAGTCAAGGCTAATATCGGCGAACATCTCCGTAAAGTGCTAACCATGGACAAGTCTATCAATACGATGGGAGATAGTGTAGCGACCTACATCAGTGAGAAAATCAAGAACAACAAGGAAGCTTTCTTGCTTGGTTTGACCTACCTCAATCGCTGGTACAATATCAACTATGATCACATCAATACCAAGGACCTCAATACCTATAAGTTTGACTTTGATGGCAATAGCACAGCTTCAACCTTGGATACTATCATTGCCCTAGGTCAGAGCGGTATGGAAAATCTCAAGGCATCAAATAATCCAATTGCCTATGAAACAACCCTGGCTGCTGCAAAAGGTCGCAAGACAGTGACTGATTTACTAGAGTCTTACAGAAAACTCTTCCTACCAACTAAAACCAATAATGAATGGTTGAAGACAAATACCAAGGCCTATATCGTAGAGAGTAAATCAGCGATTCCAGAAGTGCGTGCCAAACAAGAGTCAGCAACACCAGATAGTAACTATACGCTGGGAGTCTATGACCGTATTACGGCACCAAGTTGGAAATTAAAAAATATGCTCCTACCGCTATTGACATTGCCAGAAGAGGATGTTTATGTGATTTCAAACCTTTCTACCTTGGCCTTTGGTGGCTACGAACGCTACCGTGATCGTGTCAATAATATAGTCTTATCAGGAGAAGAATTGCGTCAGTATGTCCGTGGCAAGGTCGACCAGTCGGCTGAATGGCAACGAGACCACTATGATATCTGGTATCATCTCCTTTCACCAGAATACAAAGAGAAACTCTTCCGCTCAGTCATGGTTTCAGATGGCTTTGGTATGAAAGATAGCAATAGTAATTATTACTGGGCTACCCTGTCTGATAAGGCCATTGATTCTATCTACAACTTCTTTGGACCAACTGGTAAGTGGTATGGGGAAAGTAAAGGAGCCGGGGCCTATGCCAACGGTTCTGAGGTCCACTATGTCAGCGACCGCTTGTTGGATAAATACGGAACATCAGTCTATACCCATGAAATGGTTCATAATTCTGATGGACATATTTACTTTGAAGGTAAAGGTCGTCGTGAAGGATTGGGAGCAGAGTTGTATGCCTTAGGACTGTTGCAATCTGCTGACAGTCTAGATAAGGATGCTATTGTCTTGAATACTCTCTATAAAGGGGATAAGAATTCACCAACTCGCTTGCATACTTATGATCCGACAAGTCGCTTCACATCAGCCGCAGCATTGCAAGAGTATGTACACGGTATGTACGATGTCTTGTATACCTTGGACGCTATGGAAGCCAATGCCATTTTAACTAAGTCTAACGATGTCAAGAAAAAATGGTTTAGAAAAATAGAGAATTTCTACATTGAGGACAAGTACCATAAACAAACGCATGCAGGAAACTCTGTTCGTCCACTGACAGATGCTGAAGTAAGCAAACTAACTAGTCTGGATGCCTTGATTGACAATGATATCATCAACCGTCGGGCTTACCGTGATAAGAGTGACTATACTCGTAATGGCTATCATCTTATCAGCATGTTCTCACCGATTTATGCTGCCCTCAGCAATCCAAAGGGTGCGCCTGGTGATATCATGTTTAGAAAGACAGCCTACGAATTGTTGGCAGAAAAAGGTTACCAAGATGGCTTCTTACCATATATATCCAACCAATATGCAGAAGAAGCTAAACGCAATGGGGACATTACCTATTCAGATTGGCTCCGAAAAGATGTGGGACTCATCACTGATAGTCTCGTCTTGAAAAATGTCTTTGCTAATAAATACGTTTCATGGGCTGATTTCAAGAAGGATATGTTTGATCAACGTATTCGTAAGCAAGACCAGTTGAAACCAATCACTATTCAGTATGAACTTGGTGTACCAAACAGCAGCAAGGAGATTACAATCCGTTCAGCTGCCCAAATGCAAGAACTCATCGATCAAGCAGTGGCGAAAGATGTGGCTAACATTGATCGTACGACAAGCCATGCTCCTGCAAGTTGGGTACACTTGTTAAAACAAAAAATCTACAATGCCTACCTACGTAGTACAGATGATTTCAGAGAATCGATTTATAAACAATAAGAAAACTCCCTCACGCTATGCTGTCTAATCCAGTCCATCTTGCAGATGGTCAGTCTTTGTGATAGAATAGCATAAAGTCCTTTTGAGGGGGAACTTGCTAGGAAATCCCCAAGCATTGTAACGGATGAACCACCCTCGCCTTTTTGTGAGGGTGGTTTTTCATTTGTAAGCAGAAAATAAGAGAGAAAGAGTGTATAGCATGTCGAGAATTGTCACCATTCATCCAGTCAAGGAAATCCATCGCTATGGTTTTGAGAGTACCCAGGTCTATCGAGCTCGTATAGCACGACATCTAGGTTTGGAATATGTTCACCTGGTTTCGAGTCCTCAGCTTCGTCCTGACTGGAAGAAAGACTTGATTAAGTTAGGATTTTTAGAAAAAGAACTGATATGTGTTCCGCATAGTTTTTCAGATATAGGCCATGCAGACTTATCAGTGAAGCCAGAAAGTTTAACGCTAGCAGATGGAGATCAGGTTGAGCTCAATGAAGACGGTTTTGTCGCCTCTGTTACCCTAGGAGATGGCTCGGGGAGATATTACTATACCAAGGGGCCCTTCTTGTTTGAAGATTTCAAGGAAAAGGAACTGCGTTGGTATCATGAAAATGGAGAACTGGCCCTTGAAGGACGCTTTATCGATCCCTTTAAAGAACCCTCTCCTGTAACCATCTTTTACCCAGAATATATCTACCGCATAGGAGGAGAAATCCGTTCTGAAGAGGACTTGCTGGTCAAGTTCCTAGCCAGATGGGCCCAGCAAACCGACCTCTTCATTCGTGACCAACAAATCGTTCCCAAACCCAGCCTCTGGCGTTACATGGAAAACACGGATAAAAATTACTATGAAGTCGTCCATGAAAATGTCATGCGAGACTTACGCCTCGCCAATCTGCGCAAGACAAACAAATATCTAGTTGCTAGTGAAGTGTTGACTGATACTTTGGCGAAACAAGGGTATGACACCAAGTTTTTACCACCAATGTTTACAGAAAAAGTAGGTCAGCTAAGAAAAATCGGACCTGTTTTGGACTATTGCTTGGTGGGTCATATGGGAGAAGGCAAGAACGTTGAACTTGTCATTGAAGCCTTTATCGAACTCTACAAACGTGGCTCCAAGGCCCAGATTACCTTTTATGGTGGCTCAGAGGAACGTCTAGCAGAATTACAGAATCAATATGATCTTCCGCCAACCATTCACTTTAAAGGTATCGTTAACGAAGTGCCTTATCATCTGCACCAATGCTATTTGTCTGCAAGTTACACAGAGTTATTTGCCAATGCCTGTGTTGAAGCCTTGAGCCAAGGTTTGTTAGCCTTATTATCAGATGTGGAGATTGCCCATCGTTTTTATGCTGGCCAGTCTAATGCCATCAACTTGTTTAAAACCAAATCAGAGTTGATTCAAAAGATAGAAGAGATGGAGCAGCCTGATTTTTATCTATTAAATGAAAAAAATCTAGCCTTAGCCTCTCGCTATTCTCTGGAAAAAGTAGCTCACATATACAGAGAACTATTAGATAGGAACTTCTAGGATGTTGGGAATTCTAGCTACCCTCTCGCTTTATTTCGGCTTGATTTCCTGGATTGCCTATTGGAAAAAAGGGAGTGAAGAGGACTATTATCAGGTTAAGAAAGCTATTCCAGTGACAGTTCTGGCCTTCTCAGTCTTTGCGACTTTGCTCAGTCCCATTTCCTTTCTGACTCTGGTGGGGAATGCCTATACAGGCAGGTCCTATCTCTGGTTTGCCCAATGTGGCATCTTTCTAGCCATTCCACTAGCTCATCGCTATTTTCTGCCCCTCTATCAAAAGGGAAACTATGAGACAGCCTATCATCTTTTAGAGGACAAGTTTCAATCGACTGGCATTCGTTCACTGGCCTCAGGTCTTTTCATCCTCTACCAGTTGGGGCGAATAGCAGTGGTGACCTACTTGTTGTCTCAGGCCTTAGAGCCTTTTATCCCCATCAATCAGCTGGTCTTGTCAGGTTTACTTCTTCTCTTGACGGTCTATTATCTGGCAAGGGGTGGTCTCTTGGTTGTGCTGTGGACGGACTTCTTTCAAGGCTTGGTCCTACTGGCTATATTGGCCCTCTTTCTACCAAGAATTGCCCAATCTGGTTTAGTCGTGAATAGCAGTCAACAGCTATCTCACTTTGCAGAGACGCTGGATGGGAAGACGGTCTTTATCTTAGTTGCAGGAGCAGGTTTTAGTAGCTTGTTTTCCTACGTTTCTTCGCAGGATATCGTCCAACGTTTTAATAGCAAAATGGGGCGTCAGAAGATTGGAAAAATCTTATGGATACAGGGACTCTTGTCCTTTGGGATTGCCAGTTTACTGTATCTGATTGGCTGCTTGATTCGTCAGGAAAATTTCGCTACCACATCGACCAATCCTGTTCTCATTGCTTACGCTCGGGAAGGTCTGGCACCTTGGTTTGGTAGTTTCATCATGCTGGCTCTCTTGGCAGCAGGCCAATCCACGGTCTCATCCAGTATGAATGCAATCGTGACCTGCTTGAAGTTGGATTTCGCCTGGTCAAAGATTCGCTGGTCGCCAAGCCTCCTATCCTTTGCCTTAGCAGGCCTGTCCTGGCTCCTCTGCCTCTTACTCATGAATGCAGAAATCTACTCCATCTACGAATGGATTAACGGCTTTATGGGTCTGACACTGGGTGTGATTGGTGGTTTGTACCTCTTGGTTTTGCTCCTCAAAAGACCGAGTTTACAGTTAGCCAAAATCTATCTGGTTTTTAGTCTAGGAGCCTTGGTTCTCTATCATTACAGTGGCCTTTTTGTCAACCCCAATCCCTGGTTAAATAGCATCATTACCACTCTATCTGCCCTGTTTATCTCATTTCTAGGAAGACTATATGAAAGCAAAATCTAAACCCATAGCTGTCATTTTGATCCGTTCAGGTTCACGCGGCTTAGTGGATAAAAATATCAAACCGCTTGCAGGCAAACCCTTGGTTTTCTATACCATAGAAGTCGCTCTAGCCTCCAAGTTATTTAGTGAAATCTGGGTCTCCTCAGACTCGCTAACCTATCTAGAACTCTGTCGTCAAGCCTATCCAGAGATTCGTTGTGTTCATAGACCAAAAGAATTGGCCCTATCAACAACCTCTAGCTTAGAAACCTTACGAGACTTTTTACAGCCCTTTGAGGAAGAGCAGGTCTTTGTGAATCTACAGGTGACCTCACCCTTGAGAGAGGTGGAGCATCTTATCGAGTCCTACCAACTCTACTGTCAGTCTGGTGCCGACCATTTGATTTCCTGTGTCAAGGCAGACAAAAGTCGTAGCCTTTTCTTGCAGTTTGCGGAGTCGTCATTTATCCGTCCCCCTCAGGTATCTAAGCACTATGCTCGGCAGAAAGAGCCTGTCTATTACTATCCCAATGGTAGTATCTGGATTTCTCGCAAGGACCTTTACCTACGAGATGAGACCTTTTACACGAATAAAACAGTAGCCTATGAAATGCCCAAACTCTATTCTTATGATATCGACGATGCCTTGGACTTTGAAGTCGTTGAGACCTTGCTGCACCATCACCACCTAGGAGAATCAAAGAGATGAAACACCTCATCATTGCCACAACGCCCTTGCAGGCTAAAATAGCTCAGCATATCAAGAGCCTCTATCCTGATAAGGACTTTGTCAGCCTTTATGTCAGTCCTGTAAAAAATGCTCGTCAGGAGCATTATGCTAAGGATTTTGACCACGTTCACTATCCTCAAACGGCAGAGGACTTGGCTCAGATTTGTCAGGAGCTTGCCGGCGACTATGGCATCATCTTTTATGCTAGCTTTGACAATAGCTTGATTCTGGACTTGGTTGCTAGTTCTACCTACCAACACCTCATGAGCTTCGATGATGGTTATGCGGATATTTATCCCTTGGGTATGTATGCTTGGCCTCTTCAGCCCAGTCAGGTGGGCTCTTTAGGCTTGACCAGAGATGACTTGATTGAGCGAACGGAAAAGCACTATACCCTCTATCGTAGTGACTACCATGTCGTGGCTAGAGAAAAGCTAGTCTATATGGAGCATTTTTTTGACCTGCCCCAAGCCCCCGTTTCAAATGGCAAGACAGTCAAGGTTCTGCTGGGACAAAAGTTCTCTGAAGAGGACGACCAGATTTCTATCCGCTTTATCAGCACCTATGCAAAAGTATTGGCCATTGACCTCTATCTGCCCCACCCCAAGGAAACCTTCACTATCCCTGATGTGGCCTACTTAGAGACGGAGCTGATCTTTGAAGATGTCCTAGCCCAACTCTTTCAAGAATACGAGTTCGTTCATGTCTATCACTTTACTTCATCAGTCAGCCTCCACTTGAAAGATCTGCCCCATGTGACCATTACAGGTATTTCTCTCCCCTACTATGAGGACCGTCAAAAAGAATTGCGACGCTTAGGTTGTCAGTTTGAAAGGATTTCACTTGGCTGGTAGCATAAATGTATATTTTCAAACATGTAAATCCATGCATCTGTATGGATTTTTTATATATAAATATAGCGAAAAACTATAGTTTGAATGATCAAAAAGTACTCAAATTCTTTGTATAGGAGGTTTTAAAGTGTTAAAATAGAAATGTCGAGTTTTCGAGTTTTATCAATCATCTGTTGTAATAATAACATATTAAAATTTAGAAATCATACAAAAAAATAAAAATAAAGGATGCTAAGAATGTTTATAAATAAAAAGGAAAAATTTTCCATTCGTAAGTTTAAAGACGGCCGTTCAGACTCAGTCAAAATCGGTACAGTTGGTCTGATTGTCGGTGCAGCTCTTGCAATGGCAGCTGGAACGCAGACCGTTGAAGCGGCAATGACAGAAAACAGCGATAACACAACAACGATTTCAAATGATAATGGTTCAGTAGTTGTAGAAACAGCTAATATTGAGGATCCAAATAATGGTAAGAACTTTGATACTAATCCAACTGAAAGTGATACAAAAACAATCACTAAAACTGGAAAAGTAGATTACAAATATGTAACTGCTGAAGGAAATACTGTATTAGAAGAAAACAAAAACCAAAACTCTGGTGCTGACAAAACTATCGAAACAACATACGATGTATTCGGTAAATCAGGAGAAGTTTTCAAAGAAACAACAGGTGGAGATGCACAAGATAGCGACTTAAACGACGCTAAAGAAAATGGTAAGAAAGAAACGATTGAAAAAGACGGGAAAACTTACCACCTAATCGGAGAACCTAAAGTTGAAACTACTGGAGATGGTGGAGGAGTATACTCTGATACAACTCTAGGTGATGTGACTGCAAAATTGACTCCAGAAGGATTAAGTAATGCAGAAGGTAAAATCACTTACGACACTGTGAAACCTGGTGGAAAAGCTTGGATTGTTGAACAAACAGGAAAAGGAACATATGGTAAATATGTGCAAGCTGATTCAGGTGCAATCACTTCTGACGATAAAATGATTGAAGCCTTCAAATCTGGAGAAGCAACAGCAAAAGACTTCAATTCAGCGAATGTAACAGCTGATGGTGGAATCAAAGAAGGAGACTATGTTTTCGTCCTTGAGAAAAACACTTATGTAACAGTTAACTCTGGGGATGTTACTTTATCAGCTTATATACCTTTATCGCCTAAGGACAATGTAGCTGATGACCTTTCGGATTCGGGACAGGGGGATGGTGCAAGTCTAGATAGAACATATGCAATGGTTCAAAAATTTAAAGCTGCGCCAGATACTTTAACAGGAGAAAGGAACAAAACTACTGTAAAAGGGTATCTTGCTTATCTTCAAGAAAAAGGATTAGAAGATAACATTCTTAATTTTAAACGATATTTTGCTGTGGGGCTAGACGCAAAAACTGGTGTTAAAGGCGCTATAGCAGTTGATAATGGAGACCAAGTTGATGCTAAAAGAAGACCGACATCGGATGTAACTGCGGATTATTCAGAGGTTTATGAATCTGGAACAAGTGCTATAAGTGGTGGTGATTTTACTCTTAACCTTAGTGGTCCTCAAGCGGAATATGAAACTTACACTTACCGCGATGAAATCACTCCACTTCGTGCCTACCGTTTAGCAAGTGGTACTACAACAATCACTTACACTTATGCCGAAGAAAAAACTCGTGAAGTCGAGAAAAAAGGTTCTGTAGTCGTTAACTACCAAACAGCAGACGGAGTAGAATTGAAAGCTCCTTACACTGATACTCCTGAAACAGTAGCTGAAGTAGTAACTGAGCATTACTATGTAAATGCTGATGGACAAGAAGTAGTTGTAGAAGACAAAACTGTTAGAACGCCTAAAAACGTAGCGTACAACACTAAGAAAAATGAAACTGAAAAACCTCAAAAACTTACAGATGCACAAGGAAATGTTTACTACCTAAACGAAGCAAATACAACAACATCTGTAAATGGTACAGAAACTACATCGCCAGCTGAAGAAGGTACAGTAGTAGAAGGTGTTACAAAAGTAACTTACATCTATGAAAAAGCTGGATCAGTCATCGTCAACTACAAAACAGAAGATGGAACTCCACTTACAGGAACAGTAGTTGGAGATGAAAGCAAAACTGTAGCTTCAGGTACGAAAGATGTTGATAATGGTAAACCAGGTACAGAGTACAACACTGCAGATAACGGAATGAAACCAGAACGTATTAAAACTGCGGAAGGAAAAGTTTACCAACTGGTTCCAGAATCAACTGAAGGTGAACCAGAAGGTGAAGTAGAATCAGGTGTAACTAAAGAAGTAACATACGTTTATAAAGAAGTTAAAGGTAACGTAGTTGTTAAGTACGAAGATACTGAAGGTAACACACTTGCTGATGACGAACAAGATGAAACAGATGCTTCTCTAAATGTTAAATACGATACAGCTGACCACAAAAAAGAATCTATCACTAAAGATGGTGTTAAATACTACTTAACAGCTAAAGAATTGAAAGATGGTTCTAAACCAGCAACAGGTGATGTTGTTGAAGGGACAACTACAGTTACTTACGTTTACGAAAAAGCTGGATCAGTAATCGTTAATTACCAAACAGAAGATGGAACTCCATTAGTAGGTGTTGACGCAGATGGTGCTAACGTAGCTTCAGGTGCTAAAGACACAACAGACGCTAAAGCAGGAACTGACTACAACACTGCAGACAACGGATTGAAACCAAACCGCATCACAACTGCAGAAGGAAAAGTATACGAACTCGTCCTAGCATCAACTAAAGGTGACGAAACTGGTAAAGTTGTTGCTGGAGAAACTAAAGAAGTAACATACGTTTATAAAGAAGTTAAAGGTAATGTAGTCGTTAAGTATGAAGATACTGAAGGTAACGTAATCGCTGAAGACGAAAAAGACGAAACAGATGCTTCTCTAAACGTTAAATACGATACAGCAGACCACAAAAAAGACGAAATTACTAAAGATGGAGTTAAATACTACCTAACAGCTAAAGAGCTTAAAGATGGTTCTAAAGAAACTGGAGACGTAGTAGAAAGTACAACGGAAGTAACATACGTTTACGAAAAAGCTGGACAAGTAGTCGTTAACTACCAAACAGAAGACGGAACTCCATTAGTAGGTGTTGATGCAGCTGGTGCTAACGTAGCTTCAGGTGCAAAAGACACTGTAGACGGAAGACCAGGATCAGCATACGATACTTCTGATAACGGAATGAAACCAAATCGTATTACAACTGCAGAAGGAAAAGTGTACGAACTAGTACCAACATCAACTAAAGGTGATGAAACAGGTACAGTAGTAGCTGGAGAAACTAAAGAAGTAACATACGTTTATAAAGAAGTTACTGGAGACGTAGTAGTTCACTATGTTGACACAGAAGGTAACACAATCGCAGCTGATAAAGATGACCTTAAAGGTGCATCTCTAAGCGAAAAATATGACACTGCTGTTGATAATAAACCAGAAAAAATCACTGCAGAAGACGGAACTGTATACTACATTACAAAAGCTGGTCTTAAAGATGGTTCTAAACCAGAAACTGGAAATGTAGTGGAAGGTAAAACAGATGTAACTTACGTTTACGAAAAAGCTGGATCAGTCATCGTTAATTACCAAACAGAAGACGGAACTCCATTAGTAGGAACTGCAGACGGTAAAGATGTAGCTTCAGGTGCAAAAGACACTGACAATGGAAAACCAGGTTCTGAATACAATACTGCAGATAACGGATTGAAACCAAACCGTATCACAACTGCAGAAGGAAAAGTATACGAACTCGTACCAGCATCAACTAAAGGTGATGAAACAGGTACGGTAGAAGCTGGACAAACCAAAGAAGTAACATACGTTTATAAAGAAGTTAAAGGTAATGTAGTTGTTAAGTATGAAGATACTGAAGGTAACACACTTGCTGAAGACGAAAAAGACGAAACAGATGCTTCTCTAAATGCTAAATATGACACAGCAGACCACAAAAAAGACGAAATCACTAAAGATGGTGTTAAATATTACTTAACAGCTAAAGAGTTGAAAGACGGTTCTAAACCAGCTACTGGTGATGTAGTAGAAGGTACAACTACAGTAACTTACGTTTACGAAAAAGCTGGACAAGTAGTCGTTAACTACCAAACAGAAGATGGAACTCCATTAGTAGGTGTTGACGCGGATGGTGCAAACGTTGCTTCAGGTGCTAAAGACACTGTAGATGGAAAACCAGGATCTGATTACACAACTGCAGACAACGGAATGAAACCAACTCGTATCACAACTGCAGAAGGAAAAGTATACGAGCTAGTTCCAACAGCAACTAAAGGTGACGAAACTGGTAAAGTTGTTGCTGGAGAAACTAAAGAAGTAACATACGTTTATAAAGAAGTAACTGGTGATGTAGTCGTTCACTACGTTGATACAGAAGGCAACGTAATCGCTGATGATAAAGAAGATACAAAAGGTGCTTCTCTAAACGCTAAATACGATACAACTGACAACAAACCAGAGAAAATCGAAAAAGACGGAACTGTTTACTACTTAACAGAAAAAGCTGTCAAAGACGATTCTAAACCAGAAAACGGAGACGTAGTAGAAGGTAAAACTGAAGTAACTTACGTTTACGAAAAAGCAGGACAAGTAGTTGTTCACTACACTGATGAAAAAGGTAACACGATTCAAGTGGATGCTGTTGATACAAAAGACGGCAAACCAAACGCTGACTACAACACTGCTGATAACGACATGAAACCAAACCGTATCACTACTCCAGAAGGAAAAGTATACGAATTAATCCCTCAATCAACTAAAGGTGATGAAACAGGTAAAGTTAAAGCTGGAGAAACTACAGAAGTAACTTACGTCTACAAAGAAATCACTGGTAATGTAGTCGTTCACTACGTTGATACAGAAGGAAACACATTAGCTGAAGATACGAAAGATGTAGAAAATGGATCACTAAGTGAGAAATATGATACAACTGATAACAAACCAGCTAAACTTGAAAAAGATGGTACTGTTTACTACTTAACAGCTAAAGAATTGAAAGACGGTTCTAAGCCAGAAAACGGTGCTGTTGTAGAAGGAACTACAGAAATCACTTATGTATACGAAAAAGCAGGAAACGTTCTTGTTCATTACGTAGATGAAGCTGGTAACACTCTTCAAGCAGATGCTGTTGATACAAAAGACGGTAAGCCAGGAGCTAAATACGATACTTCTGATAACGACATGAAACCAACTCGTATCACAACTCCAGAAGGTAAAGTATACGAATTAGTACCAGCATCAACTAAAGGTAACGAAACTGGTGATGTTGAAGCAGGTAAGACTACAGAAGTAACATATGTGTACAAAGAGGTTAAAGGAAACGTAGTCGTTCACTACACTGATGAAGCGGGTAACACAATCGCTGAAGATGTTAAAGATACGACTGACGGATCAGTAAGCTCAGCATATGACACAACTGATAATAAACCAGCAACAATCACTACAAAAGATGGTAAAGTATATGTACTTGTACCAACTTCAACTAAGGGTGAAGAATCTGGTAAAGTAACCGAAGGAACTACAGAAGTAACTTACGTTTATAAAGATGCCAAAGAAGAAGCTTCTAAAGCAATCGATAAAGCTTTGTCTGAAAAAGAAAGCAAGATCAAAGAAAATCCTGAGTTAACGAAGGAAGAAAAAGAAAAAGCGATCGAAGAAGCTAAGAAAACAGCTGAACAAGCTAAGAAAGCATTGGAAGAAGCGAAAACTCCTGAAGATGTAAAAAAATCTACTACAAAAGCTAAAGAAGAAGTAGAAAAAACTCCTGTTACTCCAGAAGACAAGCCAAAAGCGAAAGAAGCGATTGATAAAGCTCTAGAAGATAAAGTGAAGAAGATTGATGAAAATCCAAACTTGACTCCAGAGCAAAAAGAAAAAGCTAAAGAAGAAGCTAAGAAAGGTGCTGAAGAAGCTAAGAAAGCCATCGACAAAGCACCTTCTAAAGAAGAAGTAGAAAAAGCTAAAGAGAATGGTAAGAAAGAAGTTGAGAAAGATACTCCAACTCCAGACAAACCATCAACTCCGTCAGAAAATGATAAGGATCAGCCAACTACACCTTCTCCAGAAGAAAAAGCTAAAGCGAAAGAATCTGTCGATAAAGACTTGGAAGAAAAAATCAAGAACATTGATAAAGATCCAAGCTTGACTCCAGAGCAAAAAGAAAAAGCTAAGGAAGAGGCTAAGAAAGAAGCTGAGAAAGTTAAGAAATCAATCGAAGAAGGTAAGACAACTGAGTGGGTAGACGAAAAAGGCAACCCAATCAAACCTGTAACACCAGGAACATACCCAGCAGGATCAACTCCTAACTACGAACTAGTAGGAACAGTTACAAACCAAGAAACAGGTAAAGTAACTCATATCTTCAAACCATCAACTAAGAAACCTGTAACGGTATGGGTAGATGTAAATGGTAAGCCAGTGAAACCGCTAGCTGAAGGTGATAACCCAGCTGGATCAATTCCAGGATATGCTTTAGTAGAAACCATAAATGTTGAAGGAACTGGTAATGTCATCCACGTATTTAAACGTACTACAAATGGAAGACCTCAAAAAGAAGATTCTACACATGGAGGATCACTCACTCCATCTCAACCAGGTTCTCCAGCAAGACCTTCAACAAATCCGGTGAGACCGACAGACCCAAGTCAACCAGAAACTCCAGTAGTTCCTGCAGACCCAAGTCAGCCAGCTAACCCAGCTAATCCGGCTAACCCAGCGGGTCCAGCAACTCCAGCGATGCCATCGGCACCAGTAAATGGTGAAGCACCACAAGCTCCAGCAGCTCCATCAGAAGCTAAAGGACAAGCTGAACTTCCAAACACTGGTACAGCAGATAATGCTAGCCTAGCAGCACTTGGACTTCTTGGAGTCTTGAGTGGATTTGGACTTGTTGCTCGTAAGAAAAAAGAAGACTAATTCTAATTAGATTTTCTGACAAGAATAAGGAGTAGGATATCATATCCGCTCCTTTTCTTTTTGGGTTGAGATGAGAGTCATCTTAGAGTTGGTAAAAATTTTCAATGGTTTGATTGTCAATTCTCTGTAGATTTTCTCGTTCTAATCCCATATAGACAAGATTACAGAATCATAATCTATAAGTTGTCTGGCTTGACTTTCTTGATGGAGGTTATATAATAGTTGAAATAATTACAGTTACAACTATGAGGAGAAATATTTATGACCTATGAATACAAGAGCCACATTTATTTGGCAGAGGCAGTTTTAAATGTAAAGAACTTGGCAAGTCAAACAGCCTTTTATCAGCAAGTGCTTGGTTTAGAAATCTTATCTCAAACTGAGACAGAGGTCGTTCTGGGACTTGGAGGAAAAGCCTTGGTACACTTGATTCAAACACAAGAGAGCGGTGAAGTAAGGGAACATTATGGCCTTTACCATCTGGCCATTCTCTTGCCGACACGAAAGGCTTTGGCGGATGTCTTGAAGCACCTGACAGATTTACAGATTCCTCTAGTTGGCGGTGCAGACCATGGGTACAGTGAGGCTCTTTACTTGGAGGATTTGGAGGGAAATGGCATTGAACTCTATCGAGATAAGCCGGTTTCCACATGGGATATTCGAGAAGACGGACGCATTATCGGAGTGACGGAGGCTCTTGCGGCGCAGGACATTTATGAGCTGGGGGAAAGAGTAGAGCCCTTTATCCTGGCAGAAGGTACGAGAATGGGGCATATTCATCTTTCCGTCAAGGATAGTCGAAAGTCCAGCCAGTTTTATCAAAAGGTGTTAGGGTTAGAGGATAAATTCAGTGTGCCTAGCGCTAGTTGGATTGCAGCTGGGGACTATCATCATCATTTGGCAGTCAACGAATGGGGAGGAAAAAATCTGGCTCCGCGTAAGCAAGACTTGCCAGGTTTGGCCCATTATGTTATTGAGGTTGCTAGTAAAGAAGAACTGTTAACGATTGCCCAGCGAGCACAAGAAGTTGATGCACCAATCAAATGGCTGACATCAAGCCAGTTGGAAATCACAGACCCAGACGGAATCGTGACCCGTATTCGCTTAGCTAGATAGGATGTGATAAAGACCAGCATCTAATACTCAATGAAAATCAAAGAGCAAACTAGGAAACTAGCCGCAGGCTGTACTTGAGTACGGCAAGGCGACGTTGACGCGGTTTGAATTTGATTTTCGAAGAGTATCAATTGTAGAAAGTGCTCCTTATTCTAGTCAGACACGTAGAAATTTTGATATGATAGTAGGGAACAAGGAGAAGAATACAATGATCAGCGAATACCAGAAAATGATAGCAGGAGAGGTTTACCGTCCATCGGACCCAGAATTGCGGGCCTTGGCTCAGACTTCTCGCCAAAAACAGTCTGCCTTTAACAAGGAAGAAGATCCCTTGAAGGGAGTCGAAATCATCAAGACTTGGTTTGGCTCGACTGGACAAAATATTTTTGTCAATCCACGCCTGGTGGTCGATTATGGGGTCAATATCCATCTAGGGGAAAATTTTTATTCTAATTGGAACTTGACCATGCTGGATGTTTGTCCGATTCGCATCGGTGACAATGCTATGATTGGTCCCAACTGTCAGTTCTTGACTCCCCTCCATCCATTGGACCCGGAGGAACGCAATTCAGGTGTGGAATACGGAAAGCCCATTACCATCGGTGACAATTTCTGGGCTGGAGGTGGTGTCATTGTCCTTCCTGGAGTGACATTGGGTAATAATGTTGTTGCTGGAGCAGGGGCTGTAATCACTAAGTCCTTTGGCGACAACGTTGTCCTAGCTGGTAATCCTGCGCGCGTGATGAAGGAGATACCTGTGAAATAGAAGTAAAAAGGAACAGCGGAGGTTGTTTCTTTTTTGTAGGTTTTCATCATTTTTTATCCAGCCCACATTTACCTACTCTATATTTTATAAAGTCTGCTTCATTGATCAATTTAAAAGCATCTCGTAAGTGGGATGCTTTTTTCTCCTCAGTTCCTCAGCTTCCTCCTTGACACTTTATCAGCTTTTGATACAATAGTACAAAATTAGAGGAGGTAGGTTATGGTTCAGAAACATGCGATTCCCATTTTAGAGTTTGATGATAATACTCAGGCGGTCATCATGCCCAATCACGAGGGGCTAGACTTGCACTTGCCCAAGAAGTGTGTCTATGCTTTTTTAGGTGAGGAGATTGACCGTTATGCGAGGGAAGTAGGGGCGGACTGTGTCGGCGAATTCGTTTCAGCCACCAAGATCTATCCAATCTATGTCGTGAACTACAAAGGCAAGGAGGTCTGTCTGGCTCAGGCTCCTGTCGGTTCAGCTCCAGCAGCTCAGTTTATGGATTGGTTGATTGGCTATGGTGTGGAGCAGATTATTTCCACTGGAACCTGTGGTGTGCTGGCTGATATAGAAGAAAATGCCTTTCTAGTCCCTGTTCGCGCTCTGCGAGATGAAGGAGCTAGTTATCACTATGTGGCACCTTCTCGTTATATGGAAATGCAGCCAGAGGCTATTGCTGCTATTAAGCGAGTGTTGGAAGCTAGAGGGATTCCCTATGAAGAAGTCATGACCTGGACGACAGACGGTTTTTACCGAGAAACGGCTGAAAAGGTGGCTTATCGCAAGGAAGAAGGCTGTGCTGTTGTGGAGATGGAGTGTTCTGCGCTTGCGGCAGTAGCCCAACTGCGAGGGGTTCTCTGGGGAGAATTGTTGTTCACAGCTGATTCCTTAGCAGACTTGGACCAGTACGATAGTCGTGACTGGGGTTCAGAAGCTTTTGAGAAGGCCTTGGAACTCTGCCTTGAGATAACTTCTCAGATCTAGCTACTCTTCTTCTTTTTATGGTACAATGGATGTATGTTATTCAAATTATTTGTGAAAAAAATTGAAAGGGCCTTGGGTGGACTTTCGCCAGCTCGTCGTATCTTTTTAAGTTTCGCTGGAGTTATTTTTATAGGTTCTCTTCTTTTGAGTTTGCCTCTTGTCCAGGCGAGTGGTTCGCAGGCTACTTATTTTGACCATCTTTTTACGACGGTTTCTATGGTATGTGTGACTGGCCTCTTTACGCAACCGGTAGCTACCACCTATAATGTCTGGGGGCAGTTGATTTGTATGCTCTTGATACAGATTGGTGGTCTGGGGCTCATGACTTTTATCGGGGTCTTTTATATTCAGGGGAAGCAAAAGCTCAGTCTTCGCAGTCGTGAAACTATTCAGGAAAGCTTTAGTTACGGGGAAACTCGGTCGCTGAAAGCCTTTATGCGTTCCATCTTTTTGACGACTTTTCTGGTAGAGGGTTTGGGAGCTTTTCTTCTTAGTTTTCGTTTTATTCCTGAGTTCGGCTGGGGACGAGGTATTTTCACCTCTATCTTTTTAGCCATTTCAGCCTTTTGTAATGCTGGTTTTGATAATTTCGGCAGTAGCAGTTTAGTGGCTTTTCAGACGGATCTCTTAATCAATCTGGTTATTGCTGGTTTGATTATCACGGGTGGTCTTGGCTTTATGGTCTGGTTTGACTTGGCAACCCAGTTTGACAAGAAGAAAAAACGTCGTCTGAGGTTCCACACCAAGCTGGTTCTCTTCTTGACTGCAGGGATCTTGCTGTTTGGGACAGTATCCACACTCTTTACGGAGTGGCACAATCCTGGAACCATTGGTAATCTTAGTGTTCCAGAGAAAGTGCTGGTTAGTTTTTTCCAAACCGTCAGCATGAGAACAGCTGGCTTTGCTTCTATTGACTACACTCAAGCTCGGCCTGTGACCTTGTTTATCTATATCTTACAGATGTTTCTCGGAGGGGCGCCTGGAGGGACGGCTGGGGGGCTCAAGATTACGACTTTCTTTGTCTTATTGGTCTTTGCGCGTAGTGAATTGCTGGGTTTACCTCATGCCAATGTTGCGCAGAGAACTATTGAGGCTCGAACAGTCCAAAAATCCTTTAGTGTCTTCATTATCTTTTTGATGACCTTCTTGTTGGGCTTGATGTTGTTGGGAATTACAGCAGAAGGAACACCGCGATTTATCTACCTCATGTTTGAGACCATTTCAGCTCTTGCGACAGTTGGGGTAACGGCAAATCTGACACCAGAATTGGGCAAGCTAGCTCTCAGTATTGTCATGGTGCTCATGTTTATTGGCCGTATCGGTCCCTTGACCTTGCTGGTTAGTCTAGCGGATTACCAGCCAGATAAGAAAGATTTGATTCAGTATATGAAAGCAGATATTAGTATTGGGTAAGAAAGGAAGAACGATGTCAGATCGTACGATTGGAATTTTAGGTTTGGGGATTTTCGGGAGTAGTGTCCTGATGGCCCTTGCCAAGCAAGATATGAATATCATTGCCATTGACGACCACGCCGAGCGCATCAATCAATTTGAGCCAGTTTTGGCGCGTGGAGTTGTTGGCGATATCACAGATGAGGAACTCCTCAGAACTGCAGGAATTGATACCTGTGATACGGTTGTAGTGGCAACAGGGGAAAATCTAGAGTCGAGTGTGCTTGCAGTCATGCATTGTAAGAGTCTAGGGGTACCAAGGGTTATTGCCAAGGTCAAAAGCCAGACAGCTAAGAAGGTGCTAGAAAAAATCGGTGCTGACTCGGTGATTTCACCTGAGTATGAAATGGGGCAGTCTCTAGCGCAGACCATTCTCTTTCATAACAATGTTGATGTTTTTCAACTGGATAAAAATGTGTCTATTGTGGAGATGAAAATTCCGAGTGTTTGGGCAGGTCAAAGCCTGAGCCAGCTAGATTTACGTGGCAAATACAATCTCAATGTCCTAGGATTTCGTGAACAAGAAAATTCACCACTGGATGTCCAGTTTGGTCCTAATGACCTCTTGAAAGCAGATGCCTATATCTTGGCGGTGATTAATAACAAGTATCTAGATGACTTGGCAGAATTAAATTCGTAAGGAGGGGAATCCCCTCTTTTTTGATGTCCAAGATAGGAAATAGAGAGACCTGTATTCCAATTGAGACTAGAAACCCTTGTATTCTAGTAAAAGTCCTTCAAAAGCTGGACTTTATGGTAGAATAGAAAGAAGTGACAAGAGAGAGTAGTACTCTTCGAAAATCTCTTCAAACCACGTCAACGGCGCCTTGCCGTAGGTATAGGTAACTGACTTCGTCAGTCTTATTCACAACCTCAAAACCGTGTTTTGAGCTGACTTCGTCAGTTCTATCTGCAACCTCAAAGCAGTGCTTTGAGCAACCTGCGGCTAGTTTCCTAGTTTGCTCTTTGATTTTCATTGAGTATAAGAAAAAATCAGTCCCCTAAAGGAGTAGATTATGAAGTTATTGTCTATCGCCATTCCTAGCTATAATGCCGCAGCCTATCTTCATTACTGTGTGGAGTCGCTAGTGATTGGTGGTGAGCAAGTTGAGATTTTGATTATTAATGATGGGTCTCAGGACCAGACTCAGGAAATCGCTGAGCGTTTAGCCAGCAAGTATCCTAACATCGTGAGAGCCATCTATCAGAAAAATAAGGGCCATGGGGGTGCCGTCAATTGCGGCTTAGCGGAGGCTTCTGGTCGTTATTTTAAAGTAGTTGATAGTGATGACTGGGTAGATCCTCGTGCCTATTTAAAAATTCTTGAAACCTTGCAGGAACTAGAGAGTGAGGGGCAGGAAGTTGATGCCTTTGTGACTAATTTTGTATATGAAAAGGAAGGTCAGTCTCGTAAGAAGAGTATGAGTTACGAGTCAGTCTTGCCTGTCCAACAGATTTTTGGCTGGGATCAGATTGGAAATTTCTCAAAAGGCCAGTATATCATGATGCACTCGCTGATTTACCGGACAGATTTGTTGCGAACGAGCCAGTTCCAATTGCCTGAGCATACCTTTTATGTCGATAATCTCTTTGTCTTTACCCCCCTTCAGCAGGTCAAGACCATGTACTATCTGCCTGTCGATTTCTATCGTTATTTGATTGGGCGTGAGGACCAGTCAGTCAATGAGCAAGTGATGATTAAGCGCATTGACCAGCAACTCAAGGTCAATCGACTCTTGGTAGACCAGCTTGATTTATCTAAAGTAAGCCACCCCAAAATGCGAGAGTATCTGCTGAATCATATTGAAATCACGACGGTGATTTCCAGTGCCTTGCTCAACCGAGCAGGCACAGCAGAGCATCTTGCCAAAAAACGGGAGCTGTGGACCTATATTCAGCAGGAAAATCCAGAGGTCTTTCAGGCCATTCGCAAGACCATGCTCAGCCGTTTGACCAAACATTCAGTCTTGCCAGCTCGCAAACTTTCCAATGTTGTCTATCAAATCACCAAGTCTGTTTATGGATTTAATTAATATAAGTATTTTATAAGAGGGATTTAAGAAAAATTTTAACTTTTTCTTAATCCTTTTTAATTTTAGGAGATTATACTAGAGTCATCAAATAAAGAAAAACTCTAAGGAGAATCCTATGAAATTCAATCCAAATCAAAGATATACTCGTTGGTCTATTCGCCGTCTTAGTGTCGGTGTTGCCTCAGTTGTTGTAGCCAGTGGCTTTTTTGTCCTAGTTGGTCAGCCAAGTTCTGTACGTGCCGATGTGGTCAATCCAACCCCTGCTCAAGTTGTGCCAGACGCGGCTTCGGTGAGTGAAAAGAGTGACTTACCAGCAGAACTTCTCAAAGAAGCAGTCGATACAGCTCTTCCTTCAGAAGAGGTAGACTCAACACCTAAAGCAAGCTTGGATGCTACAAGCTCGCCAGAAAAAGTGAATGTAGCTGATAAAGACCAAGTGGTAGCGCCAAAAGAAGAAGTGCAAGCAAAACCAGAATCTAAGAAAGAAACAGAAGATGCGGTTAAACCTGCGACAAATCCTGCGCCTACAGTTTCTGGACAAGACCGTGAAGCAAATGAAGCGCAACCAGCAACCACTCCAGCCGAAGTCCAAAAAGGTGTGGCCGACAACACCAAAGACACAGTAGATGTTCCAGCTACTTACTTGGACAAAGCGAACTTCCCAGGCCCATTTACAGCTGGTGTCAACCAAGTTATTCCATACGAATTCTTCGCCGGTGATGGTATGTTGACTCGCCTTATCTTGAAAGCATCCGACAAGGCTCCGTGGTCAGATAACGGTTCAGCTAAAAATCCCGCTCTCCCACCAGTAGAAAAATTAGGCAAAGGTCTCTACTTCTACGAAGTGGACTTGGCAGGTACCCAAGGTAAATCAGATAAAGAGCTTCTAGACCTCTTGAAACAAAACGGTACTCAAAGCTATAAAGCAACTATCAAAGTGTACGGTGCGAAGGACGGCAAGGCCGACTTGAGGAACCTCGTAGCGACTAAGGATTTGGATGTCAACTTGAATGGCTTGACCACCCCAGCTGAAGTGCAAAAAGGCGTGGCCGACAATACTAAAGACACAGTAGATGTGCCAGCTACTTACTTGGATAAAGCGAACTTCCCTGGTCCATTCACAGCTGGTGTCAACCAAGTCATTCCATACGAATTCTTCGCCGGTGACGGTATGTTGACTCGCCTTATCTTGAAGGCCTCAGACAAGGCTCCATGGTCAGACAACGGTTCAGCTAAAAATCCCGCTCTCCCACCAGTAGAAAAATTGGGCAAAGGCCTCTACTTCTACGAAGTAGATTTGGCAGGAACTCAAGGTAAATCTGATAAAGAGCTTCTAGACCTCTTGAAACAAAACGGCACTCAAAGCTATAAAGCAACTATCAAGGTATACGGTGCTAAAGACGGCAAGGCCGATTTGAGCAATCTTGTAGCAACAAAAGAATTGGATGTCAACTTGAATGGCTTGACCACCCCAGCTGAAGTCCAAAAAGGCGTAGCTGACAATACTAAAGACACAGTGGATGTTCCAGCCTCTTACTTGGACAAAGCCAATTTCCCAGGCCCATTCACAGCTGGTGTTAACCAAGTTATTCCTTACGAGTTCTTCGCCGGTGACGGTATGTTAACTCGTCTTATCTTGAAAGCTTCTGATAAAGCCCCATGGTCAGACAATGGTTCGGCTAAAAATCCCGCTCTCCCACCAGTAGAGAAATTGGGCAAAGGCCTTTACTTCTACGAAGTAGATTTGGCAGGTACTCAAGGTAAATCAGACAAAGATTTGCTTGACCTCTTAAAACAAAATGGTACTCAAAGCTATAAAGCTACCATCAAAGTTTACGGTGCGAAAGATGGCAAGGCAGATTTGAGCAATCTTGTAGCGACAAAAGATTTGACAGTGAACTTGCATGGACATCAGTCTCTGATTCCGATGCAGTCAGGTTTCGTCCCATCTTCTAATGGTTCAGCTATGCCGGCTCCAATGATGAATAGTCATCAAGATGCGTCTAAGATGAACGCTCAAATGCCTAGTGCCAATCAAGATGATATGAAATCTAAAATGCCAGCTACTAGTCAGGATAAGATGATGCCTAACAAAGAGCAGGACAAAACCATGAATGCTAGCCAGCCTATGGCAACACCAAGCATGAAACAAGATCAAGCTCCAGCAGCCTCAAGCAAAATGTCTGATGAAGGCAAAATGGCAGCTAATAACAAGGCGTCAAGTCCAATGATGGCTGATCAAATGAAAGAGCAAAAAGACATGCTTCCATATACTGGTGAAGCTCAAACATCAATGGCTACTATTGGATTCTTTGGACTCGCCTTGGCTGGACTGCTAGGTGGCCTCGGTTTGAAAGCTAAAAAAGAGGAAAATGACTAGTCTAACTGCAGACTTTCTATCTAGGATTTGAAAAATCCAGATATCGTTTAGAATGTTCGTAAAGTGATTAAAATAGTGTTATACTATTGTGGTATAGCACTGTTTTTTTCAAAGGAGAGACAGATGGGAAAGACAATTTTACTCGTTGACGACGAGGTAGAAATCACAGATATTCATCAACGCTATCTGGTTCAAGCAGGGTATCAGATTTTGGTGGCTCATGATGGAGTAGAGGCATTAGAAATCTTCAAGCGAAAACCAATTGATTTGATTATTACAGATATCATGATGCCTCGGATGGATGGTTATGATTTGATTAGCGAAGTCCAGTATCAATCTCCGGATCAGCCTTTTCTCTTTATCACGGCTAAGACTAGCGAGCAGGACAAGATTTATGGCCTGAGCTTAGGGGCAGATGACTTTATTGCCAAGCCCTTTAGCCCTCGTGAACTGGTTTTGCGTGTCCACAATATCTTGCGTCGCCTTCATCGTGGAGGTGAGACAGAAGTCGTCAGTCTCGGGGATTTACGAATGAATCACGGTAGTCATGAGGTCCAAGTCGGAGATGTGGGGCTTGATTTGACCGTCAAATCCTTCGAACTTCTATGGCTTTTAGCCAGCAACCCAGAGCGCGTTTTCTCTAAGACAGATCTCTATGAAAAGGTCTGGCAAGAAGATTATGTGGATGATACCAATACCTTGAATGTTCATATTCATGCTCTTCGACAGGAGTTGGCTAAACATGCTAGTGCAGAAACGCCCACCATCAAAACCGTCTGGGGCTTGGGCTACAAAATTGAGAAAGCACGAGGTAGTTAATGAAATTAAAAAGTTATATTTTAGTGGGGTATATCATTTCAACACTCCTAACAATTATCGTGGTTTTTTGGGCTATCCAGCGCATGTTAATTGAGCAAAGAGAAATTTATTTCCTGATTGGCATGACTTTAATCGCAAGTTTTGTCGGTGCTGGGATTAGTCTCTTTCTCCTATCGCCTGTCTTTACATCATTGGCTAAACTTAAGGAACATGCCAAGCGGGTAGCGGACAAGGACTTTCCTTCAAGTCTGGAGGTTCAAGGTCCTATGGAATTTCAGCAGTTAGGCCAAGCCTTCAATGAAATGTCCCATGATTTGCAGGCAACCTTCAATTCCTTGGAAGAAAGCGAACGAGAAAAGGGCTTAATGATTGCCCAGCTATCGCATGATATCAAGACTCCCATCACTTCGATTCAAGCGACGGTAGAAGGGATTTTGGATGGGGTTATCAAGGAAGGAGAACAGGACCATTATCTAGCAACCATTGGGCGTCAGACGGAAAGACTCAATAAACTGGTTGAAGAGTTGAATTTTTTGACTCTAAATACAGCTAGAAATCAGGTGGAAACGACCAGCAAGGACAGTATTTTTCTGGACCAGCTCTTGATTGAGTGCATGAGTGAATTTCAGTTCTTGATTGAGCAGGAGGAGCGAGACGTCCATTTACAGGTAATCCCAGAGTCTGCCCGGATTGAAGGAGATTATGCCAAGCTTTCTCGTATCTTGGTGAATCTGGTCAATAACGCTTTTAAATACTCAGCTCCAGGAACCAAACTGGAAGTGGTGGCTAAGCTGGAGAAGAACCAGCTTTCAATCAGTGTGACCGATGAAGGACAGGGGATTGCCCCAGAGGATTTGGAGAATATTTTTAAACGTCTTTATCGTGTAGAAACTTCTCGTAACATGAAGACAGGTGGTCATGGTCTTGGTCTTGCGATTGCGCGTGAATTGGCCCATCAATTGGGTGGAGAAATCACAGTTACCAGCCAGTACGGCCTCGGAAGCACCTTTACCCTCCTTCTTAACCTCTCTGGTAATGAAAATAAAGCTTAAAAACCCTTTACAAATCTAGCCATTCATGGTAAAATGGATTTTGTGTGAAATATCAGCAGGAAAGCATGAAGCTCGTCAACAGGTGTCTTATGATAAGTAACCTTGGCTGTTTAGGCGAAGGGCATCTGCACGAATCAGGGCTTTCTAAGTGACTATTTCCACCGAAATATTATTTATATCAGGAGGACATTCATATGTCACGTTATACAGGACCATCTTGGAAACAAGCTCGTCGCCTTGGCCTTTCACTTACAGGTACAGGTAAAGAATTGGCACGTCGTAACTACGTACCAGGACAACACGGACCAAACAACCGTTCTAAATTGTCAGAATACGGTTTGCAATTGGCTGAAAAACAAAAACTTCGTTTCACTTACGGTGTAGGTGAAAAACAATTCCGTAACTTGTTCGTACAAGCTACAAAAATCAAAGGCGGAATCCTAGGTTTCAACTTCATGCTTCTTTTGGAACGTCGTTTGGATAACGTTGTTTACCGTCTTGGTCTTGCGACTACTCGTCGTCAAGCTCGTCAATTCGTAAACCACGGTCACATCCTTGTTGACGGAAAACGCGTTGACATCCCATCATACCGCGTAACTCCAGGTCAAGTGATCTCAGTTCGTGAAAAATCATTGAAAGTTCCAGCAATCCTTGAAGCAGTAGAAGCTACTCTTGGACGTCCAGCATTCGTATCATTCGACGCTGAAAAATTGGAAGGTTCATTGACTCGCTTGCCAGAACGCGACGAAATCAACCCAGAAATCAACGAAGCACTTGTCGTTGAATTCTACAACAAAATGCTTTAATTTTAAGATATATCTTACAGAAAGCCTACAACAGTGGGCTTTTTGCTTTGTATTAAAACGTTGATTTCTGGGTTTGTCATCATTTTTGTCATCACTTATAACGAACTTACAGCTTTCTCATAAAATGAGACGGCTGTTTTTGCTTTTTCTTTGGAGAGATGACTGTAAGTGTCCATAGTCATAGCTAGTGTAGAATGACCTAGACGATGTTGTAATTCTTTATAGGGTATTCCAGAGTTTAGCAAAAGACTAGCATGTGTGTGTCTGAAACCGTGGAATCCAATATTAGGTACACCAGCATGTTTGAAACGTGTGTTTAAACGAGTTGATAGTGTTTTATTGTTTGCGTATTGGGGAAATAATAGAAGTTTAAAAGTTTGTTATTTTAAATTTGATGTTTATAAAATGATTAGCAGATAAGAAAAGGAACAACTTGCCTTAATTGCCTGCAGAATGGTAAGGAGATAAGAGAGAAAACACCTCTTAATGGCTTATCTCATGGTATGAGAGTAGTCCTGAAGTAAGAGCGAACCAAGAGAAAATAAAAAAGCACCTAGAATAATCTAAGCGCTCAAGAGTAGTGGACGGTGTGCCTGTCCCGTCATCTCATACTATGAAGTTGCGTAGCGACACTATTATTTCTACCTCACTTCTCTTTAAACTAATTATATCATAAAGGAGTAGCAGCTTGACCACTGACGAAGTAGAAAAGAAGTTAAAAAGCTATCGTAATAATCTCTTGTTGATTGAATATTAGAATAGGAAAGTTTATAATGAACTTAAAGTAAAGGAGGTTTCGTTCTAGATATGATGATACCACCAAGCAAAGAGCTGTTGATTTTTTATAATCAAATTCATGAGTGGGTTGACCAAGTTTATCCAGACCAGGATAAACCTGCTGTATCATTTAAGAAAGACACTCCACAATCTATTTTAGATTTATTTGATAGTATTAAATCTAAAATAGGTTTTGATTACCAAGAACATAAGTATTAAAATAATAATTATGGATAAGTTAAACATGAAAAATAAGATAATTGATGTTTATAAAATAGCGCATCGTCTTGTTTCTATTACTGTTGAGAATCCTGATTTTTCAGATTTGAAAATCAATCATTTTGTGAGAATTGGGGAAAACGAGTATAGGGTACATAGTGTCCCTATGATTTGTTCAACTCCACCTAAATCTATCTTTAATTTAGATACTTTTACAATTGACTACACAGAGGACGACTTGATGAATAAAGTGGCGGTATTTACGCATAGGGAAGTATTTAAAGATGATTAAAATTTCAATCAATTTGTTGCTAGATGCGATTGAAGATAACATCAACGACGAAGAACTTCAATCTATCGATTTCGAGAGTTATATTAGAAAAATTACAAAAGAATTTCAGGGAGAAAATGGTGAATTCTTAGTAAAAGAAGAAGCGTTTGAAACACTCCCTTTGGACAGAGATAAAAAGGATAAAATCATTGAGCAAATAAAACAGAATAGTCAAAATGTTTTCGAAGACGATTTCGATACCTTGTTGCAATTATATTTTTGAGAGTCAAGAATAATTTCAGTGCCTTATTTTACACCAAATAGAAAATGATAAAGATTGATAAACAAATTATTACGATGTACAAAATAGAAGATGGAACCTCTAAGAGGCAGTATTCTATTGTGAGTGGAGGTTGTAAAGGTATTGCAACTATCGATAAAATTACTTTGGAATATAGCTATGTTGGAGATGATTTAGGGCAATTTACTTCATTTGTCAAAGATACCTTGACTAAAAGTATTCAGTTAGGAAAAGAGTTGCCGGATAAATTTTCATACGGTTTTGGATAAGTTGTGGAATATCTTATATAGGAGAATCAAGATATATTATGGCGATATTAGATGATTTACAAGCATTGTATGACAATGGTTGGGACGCTTCTTTTGATTATAAGGGTCAAGTATGTGGTATTTTTCCTAATTCTGTTTATGACATTGTAGTCGTACTTGGAGATAATGAATATAAAGTGGTATCTTTTGATGAGTTAATTTCTTTACAGATTAACGAGAAAACTTTGCTGGAAATCATGAGTGAGGTTGAAGTGCAATATTGTTGAAGGACACTAGAGAAAAAGATAGACAATAAATTCAGATGCACAGATTGAAAGTTGAGAAAAAAGTGCTATAATGAAGATATGAAGGATAGAGGTTGAGAATCTGTCACCAACGCGCCACTTATAAGTGGGTCGAGAAATGCAGGAGCCCCGACAGTCCTGCCTATCCTTGCAAGTCAATTAGCCCTTAGCTATGAATCTAGGGGCTTTTTGCTTTGTCTTAAAAGCTTGATTTCTGAGTTTGTATAGAGATTTGCTAGTGAGGTTATTTGTGTATCTAAGTCTATCTATTCCAAGAATTAAGCGATGTTGATGATATAAATCTGGTATGATATAATATTTTGGCCCCCTCACTTTAATGAAGGGAGGTGTTACATATGTTAGAAACTTTACTCACAGTGTTTCTAGCTCCGTTACTTATTAACGTGTTATCTGAGCTTTTCAAGCTATGGCTTAAGAAACGTAAAAAGTAATGGTTAACCCTTTTAGAGGGTAGCAAAAAACCCCATCGGTGGCACGGTGGGGCTTTTTTAGTTACATATGCTGTAACTTTACTCACATTGTAAGTTCATTCTAACACAACTCCCCCGATATTTCAAGCTTTTGTTTTGATATTCCCCAGAGTGTGTTTGTGGTTTGAGTCAGCTTCACTGAAATTAGACCACGCGCTACCAAGCTCCATTCTATATCAAAGAAATCAATTCTTTTCTAGGGAATTTCCGCCCTCATTTTTGTCTTTTGTGCTAAAATAGACTTATAAATTGAAAATAAGGAATGTTTATGAAATCGGGTAATGGTTTTTGGAAAGGCTGTCTCTATTTTTGGGGCTTCTTGTTCTTGTTGGGCCTTTTGGTTCAATATGCTCTTCCACTTGCGGCTTGTGTCCTGCTAGGCTATGGTGGTTATCGTCTCTACAAACGTTTACGCTATCCTCTTTTGCAGGATCGTTCGCTCGATGATCGGATTGAGCTTTTAAAGGCTCGGATTCGCCAGGCGGACAAAGATATTCAGCAATTGGAGGAAACTTTAGTAGAAAAAGGCTCAGAGTTCTATAAGAGTCTGGCCAATCAAGTATTAATCGAACTGCGAGAAATCCATCAGGAGGCGGATCGTCTAAAGTCCTATATCGACGATGATGTCTATAACCGTATTGATAAAAAGGTTCGTACAGTAAGGGCAAACATCGATGTTCAGCTAGAACGTTTAGATAGAGAAAGTCAGGTAGATCTTGAGAATGCGGAGCCAGAGGAATTAGCTCCAGAATTGTCCCAGACATTAGCCAATATTGCCATTGATCATCAGGCCATTTTAGACAAGATTGCTACCTCTGCTGAGGGGGATAAGGAAGAATTGACTGCCATTCATAGTTTGAAGATGGAGAAATTCCAAACGATTTTAGAAGGTTATTTAAAGATTAAGGCCAATCCGAAGAACTATAATCGGGCAGAAGAACGTTTGCAGCAAGCTAAAGCAGCTATCGAACAATTTGACCTTGAGCTGGACCAGGTGTTGAGAGAACTCAATGAAACAGATATGCGTGATTTTGATATCAGTCTGCGTATCCTCGAAAAAGATCGTAAAGAATAGGTTAGAAACAAAGGAGTAACCATGACAGAATTTAATTTTGATATTGACCAGATTGCCAATAATACGGTAGCTAAGGTGGATAAAACAACCCAAATCATCGAGACAAATACTAGCTCGGACAAGACCTTGACCTTCTTAGAAAAGCTGAGCCCTGAGCAGCAAGAAGGAATCAAGGCGCACGTGCCCCAGTTAGTAGACCAATTTGTCACAAATCAAAATGCTCTTTTGGATTTTGGACAATCTGCTGTAGAAGGTGTGAACAATACAGTCAATCGTATCTTGTCAGAACAAAAGAAACTGCAGATTCCCCAAGTGGATGACTTACTCAAGAATACCAACCGTGAGTTGCAAGGCTTTGTAGTCAAATACAAGAACGCTGAAATTGCTGAGTTAGAAGAGAAGCCAAACTTTTTGCAACGATTGTTTAACAAGAGTAAGAATACCTTACAAGAATTTTACTTTGACTCAAAAACAGTAGAGCAAAAGCTGGATGGCATGGCTGCCGCAGTGGTCAAGCAAGAAGATGTCTTAGCTCGAAATATCGTTTCAGCTGAGATGCTGATTGAGGACAATACCAAATCCATTGAAAATCTAGTGGGAGTGATTTCTTTTATCGAAGCCAGCCAGACAGAAGCTGGTAATCGCGCTGCCGAACTGAAAGCTCAAGCTGACCAACTCGATACAAGTACGGTAGAATACCAAACCAAATCACAAGAATTGGCCCGCATGGCTGAAGTGGTCAATACCCTTGAACAACAACATACTGAGTATGTCAGCCGTCTCTATGTTGCCTGGGCAACAACACCTCAGATGCGCAATCTTGTGAAGGTGTCATCTGATATGCGCCAAAAATTGGGCATGCTTCGTCGCAATACGATTCCTACAATGAAGCTTTCTATTGCTCAACTGGGTATTTTGCAACAATCAATGAAATCAGGTGTCGTGGCAGATGCCATTGTCAATGCCAATAATGCTGCCCTTCAGATGCTAGCTGAGACCAGCAAGGAAGTGATTCCGCAGATGGAGAGAATTGCCCAAAGCCCGACAGTAGCTGTTGAGTCTGTTACCAAACTGGCTGAAAGTCTGGTTGCACAAAACCAAGGTATCGTCGCAGCTATTGAATTGGGTCGTCAGAAACGTGCCCAACTAGAAACAACCATCGTCAAGTCCGCAGAAATGATCAACGATTCTGTCAAACTACGCGATGAGAAAATCGTCCAAGCCCTTCTAAACCAAGGAAAGGCCGCTCAGAAAGAAGTACAAGAATAATACACAAGTCCCCTGTAATGTAGATTTGCAGGGGATTTTATTTGTTTTTGTGGACAAGCCAGGCGGAATACTTTTTCCCAAGCCAGAGAGCAAAGAGGAGATTGATGACGACGATGCCTGAACCGACTAGTGAAAATAGGAAAAATTCGCTAGTCGAAACTCGCCACAAATGTACAATGTCTGTAATCAAATAAGCACTGATAGGAAAACAAAGGATAGAAGTGATCAGAGCAGGTATATACTTGCGAAGAAGAATTGATTGTCCAATATGGAGAAAGAGATGAAGTGCAAAGGCTACAAATCCCCCCAACCAAACTAATTCGAGCGCTCTAGATTGACTAAAATACGCTAATAAAGTGATGGATAAGACAATGATAAACTCCTCAAAAACAGCAAGGGCAAATCCCTCTGTTGTAATTCCTTTGTGAATCTTGAGAATAGCTGGAGCCTTTTGAGCCAGCAAGGTTTCGTTGAGATGAATCCAAGGGACAAGACCGATAATTTCTTCCATATCGTGAAAGATAAAAAGTAGAGGGAACATCCAAAGATAAAACGCCATAAATCTCTCCTGAAAAGCTATAGATTGCTAACTAATAAAGCAAAAAACGCCCAGTAAGGCGTTTTGAGTTAGGTATGCTTATTTAACCTCTGTAAACACAACGTGTTTGCGAAGTTTTGGTGAGTATTTCTTCAATTGAAGACGGTCTGGAGTGTTACGTTTGTTTTTAGAAGTAAGGTACAAGCGTTCACCAGATTCTTTGTGTTCAAGTGTAATATTTACGCGCATGGTATCTCCCTTCTATTATTCAGCTGATGCAGCTTTAGCGATTTTACGTCCTTTGTAGTATCCTTTAAGTGATACACGGTGAGAACGTGAGTAATCTCCAGTAGTTTCGTCAAAGTTTACAGATGGAGCTGTTACTTTGTAGTGTGTACGACGTTTGTTTTTCTTCGCTTTTGAAGTGCGACGTGCAGGTACTGCCATTTTGATTTCTCCTTTAGGTATTTATATTCGATTCAATCTACTGATTTTCATCAACCATACTAGGATAACACATTTTTTTTGTAAAGTAAAGTTACTTGACAAAAAAAGATGAAAAAATTAAAAGGTCATCAACCGGATTAATCTAAATTTTCTGAAAATTCAAGAATTTTCTTCTGTTCATTGCTTTTAAAATGTGCTATAATAGTAAAAACTGAAATGGGAGGGAACAAATGACTGAATTAGATAAGCGTCACCGCAGTAGCATTTATGACAGTATGGTAAAATCACCAAACCGTGCCATGCTTCGTGCGACTGGTATGACAGATAAGGACTTTGAAACACCGATTGTGGGAGTGATTTCGACTTGGGCGGAAAATACACCATGTAACATTCACTTGCATGATTTTGGGAAATTAGCCAAAGAAGGTGTCAAATCGGCAGGTGCTTGGCCTGTGCAGTTTGGGACTATCACTGTAGCGGATGGGATTGCCATGGGAACGCCTGGTATGCGTTTCTCTTTGACATCTCGTGATATTATTGCGGACTCAATCGAGGCAGCTATGGGTGGTCACAATGTGGATGCCTTTGTTGCTATCGGTGGCTGTGACAAGAACATGCCGGGTTCTATGATTGCCATTGCCAACATGGATATTCCAGCTATTTTCGCCTATGGTGGAACTATTGCACCGGGAAATCTTGATGGTAAAGATATCGACTTGGTTTCTGTCTTTGAGGGTATCGGAAAATGGAACCACGGTGATATGACAGCTGAGGACGTGAAACGTCTTGAATGTAATGCCTGCCCTGGCCCTGGTGGCTGTGGTGGTATGTATACTGCTAATACCATGGCGACTGCTATCGAAGTTTTGGGTATGAGTTTGCCAGGTTCTTCATCTCACCCAGCTGAATCAGCTGATAAGAAAGAAGACATCGAAGCAGCAGGACGTGCTGTTGTTAAGATGTTGGAACTTGGTCTCAAACCATCAGATATCTTGACTCGTGAAGCCTTTGAAGATGCTATCACTGTAACTATGGCTCTCGGTGGTTCTACAAATGCCACTCTTCATTTGCTTGCCATTGCCCATGCTGCCAATGTTGACTTGTCACTTGAGGACTTCAATACGATCCAAGAGCGTGTGCCTCACTTGGCCGACTTGAAACCATCTGGTCAGTATGTCTTCCAAGACCTCTATGAAGTCGGTGGTGTGCCTGCGGTTATGAGATACCTCTTGGCAAATGGTTTCCTTCATGGAGACCGCATTACATGTACTGGTAAGACTGTAGCTGAAAACTTGGCTGACTTTGCAGACCTTACACCAGGTCAAAAAGTTATCATGCCACTTGAAAATCCAAAACGTGCAGACGGTCCGCTTATCATCTTGAACGGGAACCTTGCCCCTGATGGTGCGGTTGCTAAAGTATCAGGTGTTAAAGTGCGTCGTCACGTTGGGCCAGCTAAGGTCTTTGACTCAGAGGAAGATGCTATTCAGGCTGTTCTGACAGATGAAATCGTTGATGGCGATGTAGTCGTTGTTCGTTTCGTTGGACCTAAGGGTGGACCTGGTATGCCTGAGATGCTGTCACTTTCATCAATGATTGTTGGTAAAGGTCAGGGAGATAAGGTGGCCCTCTTGACGGACGGCCGTTTCTCTGGTGGTACTTATGGTCTGGTTGTTGGACATATCGCTCCTGAAGCTCAGGATGGTGGACCAATTGCCTACCTTCGTACAGGCGATATCGTTACGGTTGACCAAGATACCAAAGAAATTTCCATGGCCGTATCCGAAGAAGAACTTGAAAAACGCAAGGCAGAAACAACCTTGCCACCACTCTACAGCCGTGGTGTCCTCGGTAAATACGCTCACATCGTATCATCTGCTTCACGCGGAGCCGTGACAGACTTCTGGAATATGGACAAGTCAGGTAAAAAATAAACTTAAAAAGCAAGCCAATCTCGGCTTGCTTTTTTTCATCTTCAAAAGTAATTTTCCTGCTTAACGAGGTGGCAGTCCAAGGGCAATACGGCCGTAGCGACTGATTCGTGTGATCTTCCAAGCAGGCGACCAGGTAACTTCAACCTTGACATCTTCGATACCCTCGATTTGTTTCAGACCTGCCACGATTTCGATAGGTAGGCTTTCGGCGCAATCACAGGCGGTGTCGGTGAAGGTCATGACAATCTTGCAGAGCCCAGTTTCATCCAGATTGATTTCATAAATCAGCCCTAGATTGTACACATCCAATTCCACATCTGTATCAAAAACCTTCTCTAGTTTTTCGATAATTTGGTCTTTCAAGGCCAAAGCACGGTCATTGATTTTGATATCATCTCTCATTACAGTCCCTCCACGTGATAAATATCCTCTATTTTCTCATAATTCTGACAATTTGGCAAGTTTTTGATGAATTTTCTGAAAAAATATGATAACATAAAGAAAATACTCGATTAAGGGGAAGGCTATGGAGCAGATTGGAAAAGTCTTTAGACAATTACGAGAGTCAAGAAATATCTCGCTGAGACAAGCGACTGGGGGACAATTTTCGCCGTCTATGTTGTCTCGCTTTGAAACAGGTCAGAGTGAGCTTTCGGTGGAAAAGTTTCTATTTGCCCTAGAAAATATATCTGCCAGTGTAGAGGAAATCCTCTTTCTGGCGAGAGGTTTTCAGTATGATACAGATTCTGAGTTGAGAAAAGAAATCATAGATGTCTTGGATCCAAAGAATATAGCACCTCTTGAGGACTTATATCGCAGGGAGTATCAAAAGCATGCCCATTCTCAAAACAAACAGAAACATATTCTAAATGCCATTATTATCAAGTCTTATATGAAGAGTATGGATGAAACGGTAGAGTTAACGGCAGAGGAAGGAAAAGTCCTTCATGATTACCTGTTTTCTACCGAGATTTGGGGAATCTATGAACTCAATTTATTTTCAGTCAGTTCTCCCTTTTTATCTGTTTCTCTTTTTACTAGGTATGTTAGAGAGATGGTACGAAAATCTGATTTTCTAATGGAAATGTCTGGCAATCGAAACCTTTTTCACACTATACTATTGAATGGTTTTTTAGCCAGTATTGAGTGTGAAGAATTTACCAATGCCTATTATTTTAAACGTGTTATCGAAGAGCATTTCTACAATGAAAATGAAACCTATTTCCGAATTGTCTATTTGTGGGCGGAAGGTCTCCTTGATAGCAAGCAAGGTAGAGTCAAGGAAGGCCAGAAAAAGATGGAAGATGCTGTCCATATTTTTGAGATGCTTGGCTGTAATAAATCTGCCGAATACTATAGAAATACGACCGATTGTTGAATATCTGCAAACTAAGAAAATCATTTGAAATTTTAAGCGATAGAATTGTTGACCTCTCTCGTGTCACTGGAGAAATTCTATCGTTTCTTTTTGCTCATTTTATTTGTTGCATATATTCAAAAGTTTTTCCTCTAAAATTTCTAAGTGCTATACTATAGTCATACTTCACATAAAACTTCTAACAAGAAGGGAGATTATCTATGAAACTATTGTTTAGAAATCAAGCTTATCGTCTCTTGACTTTGTCACGCTTCTTCAATGCTTTTGGTGCTTCGATTTTCAACCTGGTCTTTATCGTCTATGCATCGACCTTGCCACAAGCCTCTTTTGCTGTTGCTATGGCGAATATTGTCATGATTCTTCCGACTCTCTTTACAGTTTTTGTAGGGATTCGGGCAGATTATACGAGGGACAAGGTCAAATGGATGACCTATAGCGGTTTGTTTCAGGCGGTTTTATTTTTTCTGGCAGCCCTAGTTGTTCAGCAAGCTAGTCTCTTTGCCTTTTCTAGCCTGTGTTTAATCAATGTCATTAGTGATGTCATTAGTGATTTTGCTGGTGGTTTGCGAATGCCTCTCGTTAAGGAAAAAGTAGCTGAAGATGATCTGATGGAAGCTTACTCTTTTTCCCAGTTCATCACCTATATTTCAGCTATTGGTGGTCAAGCTTTTGGAGTCTGGCTCTTAGGTCTATCGGTTAACAATTTTTCTCTCGTTGCAGGAATCAATGCTTGTTTTTTCCTCATATCAGCTTCTGTTCTCTTTTTAGGAAGAAGCAAATTAAGCCTGTCAATTTCATCTGCTGATGGTGAAAACCTAAAAAATGAGAAGCTATCTATCAAAGAGCAGTTCCTAACAATTTACCGAAATTTACGCCTTGTTTTTCTTAAAAGTGGACAGAAAAACTTTGGTTTTATGCTCTTTGCAGTCTTGCTTATCAATGCCTTGGGTGGCGCTTTAGGAAGCATCTATAACATCTTCTTTTTGAGCTATTCTCTCTTGAATTTTTCTTACACAGAGGCACTATTTATCAGTCAAGTTTGTGCTTTAGCTGCAGTCATCATCAGTAGCCTTACTGGTAATGATTATTTTGGGAAGCAGTCCTTGCCTAGATTGATGATGTGGGCGACATTAGGAGTCAGTCTAGTTGGTCTGGCTAACTTATTCAATCAAGTTGTGCTTGGTTTACTATTTCTCTTTTTTACTCTCTATGTGTCTGGTAAAGTTGCACCAAAGATTAATGCCATGCTCCTGAAAAATCTAGCTCCAGAGGTTCTAGCTCGTACCAGTAATTTTTTAGGTTTATTGTTCACCTTATCCATACCTGTGGGAACAGCCTGTTTTTCACTTGTAGCCGTATGGAATATACAGTTGACTTGGATGCTATTTGTTGGTCTTTCCTTGCTAGCTATTCTTTTGACAGTTATTAATCTCAAAAATGATATCTAAATCCTAATTTTTTTCATACTGTTTTAATCCCTCTATTTATGGTAAAATAAGACTATTAAGTTTAAAGAGGATTCCCTATGAAATTACAAAAACCAAAAGGAACGCAGGATATTTTACCTGCTGAATCTGCCAAGTGGCAGTATGTTGAGGGCTTTGCCCGTGAAATTTTCAAGCGCTATAACTATGCAGAAGTGCGCACGCCAATTTTTGAGCATTACGAGGTTATCAGTCGCTCTGTCGGAGACACAACCGATATCGTGACCAAGGAAATGTATGACTTCTATGACAAGGGGGACCGCCATATTACCCTCCGTCCAGAAGGAACTGCGCCAGTTGTCCGTTCCTATGTGGAAAATAAACTCTTCGCACCAGAAGTGCAAAAGCCAAGTAAGTTCTATTACATGGGCCCTATGTTCCGTTATGAGCGTCCACAGGCAGGGCGTTTGCGCCAATTCCACCAGATTGGTGTTGAGTGTTTTGGCTCTAGCAATCCAGCTACCGATGTGGAAACAATCGCTATGGCAGCCCACTTCCTGAAAGAAATCGGCATCCAAGGTGTCAAATTGCACCTCAACACTCTTGGAAATCCTGAGAGCCGTGCAGCCTACCGCCAAGCCTTAATTGACTATTTGACACCGCTCAAGGAGACCTTGTCTAAGGATAGCCAACGTCGTTTGGAGGAAAATCCTCTCCGTGTCTTGGACTCTAAAGAAAAAGAAGACAAGGTAGCAGTAGAGAATGCGCCTTCTATCTTGGACTTCCTTGATGAAGAAAGTCAAGCTCATTTTGATGCTGTGCGTCAGATGTTGGAAAATCTTGGAGTAGACTATATCATCGATACCAATATGGTGCGTGGTCTGGACTACTACAATCACACTATTTTCGAGTTTATCACTGAGATTGAGGGCAATGACCTGACAGTCTGTGCGGGTGGTCGTTACGATGGTTTGGTTGCTTACTTTGGAGGCCCTGAAACTGCTGGATTTGGTTTTGGACTTGGTGTAGAGCGCCTGCTTCTCATTCTTGAAAAGCAAGGTGTGGCTCTCCCTATCGAAAACGCCCTAGATGTCTATATCGCAGTCTTGGGTGAAGGAGCAAATGTCAAGGCTTTGGAATTGGTGCAAGCCCTTCGCCAACAAGGTTTCAAAGCAGAGCGTGATTACCTCAACCGTAAGCTCAAAGCTCAGTTCAAGTCAGCCGATGTCTTTGCGGCTAAGATCCTCATCACTCTAGGTGAGAGCGAAGTCGAAAGCGGACAAGTGACGGTCAAGAACAACCAAACACGAGAAGAAGTGCAAGTATCACTTGATGCTATCAGCCAAAACTTCTCAGAAATCTTTGAAAAACTAGGATTTTATACTCAATGAAAATCAAAGAGCAAACTAGGAAGCTAGCCGCAGGCTGTACTTGAGTACGGCAAGGTGAAGCTGACGTGGTTTGAATTTGATTTTCGAAGAGTATTAATGATAGATAAACTGGTCAGGATCTTACTCCTGACCTTTTTCTTTTGCAAAATGACAAAAATCATAAACTTTTTGACAAATATGCTTGTCAAAAAGAAAAAGATGTGTTACAATAAATTCAAGTTAAGAAATAAAGAAATAGGAGGGAGTCACATGTGGGTATGGATTTTTTTCCCTTTTCTCGTCTTGATTTATACGAGTCAATCTAAAAAAATCAAGCGGTTAGAGAAGAGGTTAAAGGTAATCGAAAGAAAAGAGAAAGGAAATATAGATATGTCAAGATTATTGCAAGAATTAATTGGGAAAAATCCAACAATCGTTGGACAAGTGTTTGGAACATCTTTATGGGAAGTTGTGGATGTTGATGAGGAATGGGTCAAACTACGTCATGTTGATAAAATGGGAAAGAAAAATTCAAGTTGCAACGTATTGAGGATATCCAAACTGTTGAATTTGACGGAAAGTAGGTGTGTAACATGCAATTAAAAAATCGTCTAAAAGAGCTGCGGGCTCGCGATAGTCTCAATCAAACCGACCTAGCCAAGCTGGCAGGGGTTTCCAGACAGACCGTTAGCCTACTAGAACGGGATGAGTACACCCCGTCCATTATCATTGCCCTGAAAATATCTCAAATTTTCAACGAAACAGTCGAATCGGTATTTCGCTTGGAGGAGGACGAGTGATGAACAAGTATAAAGTAATCTATTATGTAGTTGCCATAGCTTTATTAGTCAGCGTATTTCTATTGATTGGGATGGACTTAGGCTGGTTTAATCCCTATCAAAGTGACCAATTTATTTGGGCCTACTTTGCTCTTATCCCAGTCGTTGACTGGATTGAAAAGAAATCCAAAAATCTAGCAAGTGAAAAAGGAGAATGAATATGAAAAAGAAAAAGAAACGTGGATTGTTATTTTTAATGTCTATTGTCTTGGGATTCTTTTTGGCCATGTTTGTAGGGACGTTTAAGGCACTTGCTGAATCCCACGGAATTATGTTAGATGTAAAAGTCTTGATACCATGGATATCAGCTATTTGTTTAGTGTTAGGTTTCATTAGCATTCTTTTGACATTCAATTTCTTAAAGAAAAGCAGAAAATTTCATTCCTTGTATCAAGAGGAAATGGATGATGATCTGAATGAAACCTATTATGTGCAAATGTATCGGAATCTCGAGTTTGGAACCATTGCTTTTAATATTGCAAGTGTAGCGATTTTATTAGCTCTTTTCATCTCAGCAAGTGAAATGGTTGTACTAAATGGAAGCCATATAACCTTACCTCTTTCTTTTTTGGCATTAGTGCTGATTTTCAGTGTTCAAAAATATCTTTTTAAGACCATTGCGATTGTTCGTCAGTTTGATTTGGTATTTTTCTCTACACCAAAGGATATCTTAGAGCATTTCGATTCTTACGATGAAGGGGAGCGCAAGGCTAATTTGGAACAGAGTTTTCGGATTTTATTCCAATTAAATCAGTATGTCTTGCCAATCTTATATATTTTTCTTTTTATCATTTCTTTCTTGACAGGAAAGATTCAATTACTGTCCTTATTGCTTGTAGGAGCAATCCATGTTTATATCAATGTGATGCAGTTGCCTATGGTGAAACGTTATTTTAAATAAAGGAGTTTCTATGATTCGTGTTGAAAATGTAAGCAAAAGTTTTGGGAGCAAAAAAGCTCTTCACCAGATTTCTTTTGAGATTAAGGAGGGCGAAATCTTTGGTTTTCTTGGCCCTTCTGGCTCAGGTAAAACAACCATGATCAATGTCTTGACAGGTCAGTTGACTGCAGATCAAGGTAAAACAATTTTGTTAGGTAAGAATTCTCAAGATTTAACCTCCAATGATTTGGAACAAATTGGTATTGTTAGTGATGGCAGTGGTTTTTATGAAAAGATGAGTCTTTACAAAAATCTTCTCATCTATGCTAAGTTATATGGTCTCAAGTCAGATAGAGTAAATCAGGTGCTCCAACAGGTTGGATTGGCAGATGCTAAAGATATTATCGCAGAAAAACTATCTACTGGAATGAAACAACGAATGTTCTTGGCTCGTGCCCTTCTTAATGCTCCTAAGATTCTCTTTCTAGATGAGCCAACCAGTGGTTTAGACCCTACAACATCTAAGATGGTTCATACCCTACTTCAAGAATTAAAGCAGGCGGGGACAACTATCTTTCTGACCACGCATGATATGAATGAAGCAACTCTGCTTTGTGATCGCTTATCTCTTTTGAATAAGGGGAACTTAATAGAGTATGGAAGTCCGCAAGATATTATCCAGAAGTACCATGTGGATAAGAAAGTACGTGTGGTTTATAACGACGGACGAGAACAGATAGTTCCATTTGATGAATTACCACATTTAGACACGACAGATTTGATGGTGGTTCACTCTTGTGAGCCAACTTTAGAAGAAATCTTTATCAGATTGACAGGAGAAAAGTTAGATGTTTAGAAAATTAAATGCCCTACTATGGTTAAGAGTGCAAGTTCTTATCAGCAATTCAACTTTGTTGGCGACTCTATTGATGCCTTTTGGAATAGCTGTTCTATATAATGAATTCTTCAATAAGAATGGAGAATTGAGTATGTTTCTCCTCTCTTCGAGTTTGACGATGGTCTTGAGTATGGGAAGTGGTTATATGGTATCGATTATGATGGCAGAAGATAAGGAAAAGCGCAATCTTAAATCACTCATCCTAAGTGGTGTGACAGCAACAGAATATACTTTCAGTATGCTTGTTCTCCCTATTTTGATAATGTTATTTGCTATGATTGTACTGCCCATCTATCTTAAAGTAGATCTATCAAGTTACTTATTGGCCTATGTTATCTATTTAATCCTAGCAACTATTAGTATTATTTTTCTCAACCTTTTAATCGGTGCAGTGTCAGATACTCAATCTAAAGCGCAAGTCTATAGTATCTTTCCTATGTTAATCGTCTCTTTTTTACCTATAATTGCTCTTCAAAATGATACGATTCAGAAAGTGTTGGATTACTCGTTCGTTGGTCCTATTGTAAATCTTTTAAATAAAAAAGGTGGGGAAATATCTTTTTCTAACATCGGTATGTTACTTGCCTGGGTACTTGTGTTAGGAATAGCGAACGTCTTTGTATTGAAAAATAGCTATAAAGCAAGATAGGAGAACTTTATGAAACTACTTAAAAACCTTGGCTGGTTTCTTCTAGCTGTTCTATCCTTTTTCTTTGGCTATGGTATGGTTCAGAGCATGGCTCTGTCAGCTCTTGGACTAGGGGCTTCAATCTTTGGAGTCTTACCACTTTATATCGCCCTGTCAGGAGCCTATGTTTATGGAGTTTACAGATGGTATCAGACAGAAAAGGTTAGCATCCAGACGACTGCTTTTAATCGTCATATCTGGTTGCCTACTCTGGTTTTGCTAGTGGCTATTACAGCCCAGTTCTTTTTACCAGAAGATCCGTCGGTCAGTCAACAAATCGTATCTCAACTGACAGTGGAACAGCCTGCATTTGGTTTCTTTATGGTGGTGGTCTTTGCTCCTTTGACGGAAGAGCTTATCTTTAGAGGGATGTTGGCACGCTATCTCTTTCCTAAGCAGGACAAGAGCAAACAGGTTCTGTTTCTTCTGGTATCTAGTCTTCTGTTTGCCTTGATTCATTTCCCAGGTGATGTGCAACAATTTTTTGTCTATTTTAGCCTTGGTTTTAGCTTGGGCTTGGCTTATATTAGCAGAAAAGGTCTGGTCTACAGTATTTCTCTCCACGCTTTGAATAATTTAGTCAGCTTTTTGATGATTCTCATGCTATAATAGAGTCAGGAGGTCACATGAAACGAGTAATTTTATTAGCAGTGATTCAAGCAGTCGTTCTATTTTTCATCATTGGGGCACTAGCTTATGCCTTCAAGGGAGATTTCTTCTATAGCCATCTAGCAGTTGTCTTTGCCCCTATTGCAGGTGTCTTGCGCTTTGGGACAGCTTACACAACGGAGATTGTCTTGCCTCGAAAGGCAGCCGAAATTGCTGAAAAGCGTAAAGCAGGCAAAAATTCAAAATAAAAGAGTCCGGTGAACTTCATCGGATTTTTGTATGGGCGTTAATTTTTAGAGTCTTCACTTGATTTTTAAAGACTGGCAAACTTTTCTGCTGATTTTCATGAAGAGCCTGCGCTTTTATGGTAAAATAGTAACAGAATAAAAGAGGAGAGAAAACATGAAACGTAGTATGTATGCTGGTCGTGTTCGTGAGGAACACATCGGACAAGAAATAACCTTGAAAGGATGGGTTGGCCGTCGTCGTGACCTGGGTGGTTTGATCTTTATCGACCTTCGTGACCGTGAAGGAATCATGCAGTTGGTTATCAACCCTGAAAAAGTATCTGCAGAGATTATGGAAACAGCTGAAAGCCTTCGTAGCGAATTTGTTATCGAGGTGACTGGACAGGTCGCTGCGCGTGAGCAAGCCAATGATAAGTTGCCAACTGGTGCAGTTGAGTTAAACGTGACAGCTCTGACAGTGCTTAATACAGCTAAGACAACCCCATTTGAGATTAAGGATGGCATTGAGGCCAATGACGATACACGTTTGCGTTACCGTTATCTTGACCTTCGTCGTCCAGAAATGTTGGAAAATCTTAAACTTCGTGCCAAGGTGACCCACTCTATCCGCAACTACTTGGATGAGTTGGAGTTTATCGACGTGGAGACACCATTCCTTTCTAAGTCAACTCCTGAAGGAGCGCGTGACTATTTGGTGCCATCTCGTGTTAATAAAGGGCATTTTTACGCGCTTCCTCAAAGTCCACAGATCACTAAGCAATTGTTGATGAATGCTGGCTTTGACCGTTACTACCAAATCGTTAAATGTTTCCGTGACGAGGATTTACGTGGAGACCGCCAGCCTGAGTTTACCCAGGTCGACTTGGAAACGTCTTTCCTTACTGAGCAAGAAATCCAAGATATCACAGAAGGCTTGATTGCGCGCGTGATGAAGGAAACCAAAGGCATTGAAGTAACCCTACCATTCCCTCGTATGAAATACGATGACGCTATGGCTCTTTACGGTTCTGACAAGCCAGATACCCGTTTTGATATGTTGCTTCAGGACTTGACAGAAGTGGTCAAAGGTGTAGACTTCAAAGTCTTTTCAGAAGCACCTGCCGTTAAAGCCATTGTGGTCAAAGGAGCTGCGGACAACTATTCACGTAAAGACATCGACAAGATGACGGAAGTAGCCAAACAGTACGGTGCCAAAGGTCTTGCTTGGGTCAAGGTGGTTGATGGAGAATTAAACGGACCAGTTGCTAAGTTTTTGACTGGCATCCAAGCAGAATTGACAACAGCACTTGCTCTTGGAGAGAAGGACTTGGTTCTCTTTGTGGCAGATACGCTTGAAGTGGCCAATGCAACTCTTGGTGCCCTTCGTGGACGTATTGCCAAAGAGCTTGGCTTGATTGATAACGATAAATTCAACTTCCTTTGGGTGGTTGACTGGCCAATGTTTGAATGGTCTGAAGAAGAAGGTCGCTACATGAGCGCCCACCATCCGTTCACCCTTCCACAGGAAGAGACTGCTCACGAATTAGAAGGTGATTTGGCTAAGGTTCGTGCCATTGCTTATGATATCGTCTTGAACGGTTATGAGCTTGGTGGTGGTAGCCTTCGTATCAATCAAAAAGACCTTCAAGAACGCATGTTCAAGGCCCTTGGTTTCTCAGCAGAAGAAGCAAATGACCAGTTCGGCTTCCTTCTTGAAGCCATGGACTATGGTTTCCCACCACACGGTGGTTTGGCTATCGGGCTTGACCGTTTTGTTATGTTGCTTGCTGGAGAAGAAAATATCCGTGAAGTTATTGCCTTTCCTAAGAACAACAAGGCAACTGACCCAATGACACAAGCTCCTTCAACAGTAGCTCTTAAACAACTAGAGGAACTCAGCTTACAAATAGAAGAAGATGAAACAAGCAAAACGAATTAAGCGGTGGCGCTATTATCTGCGCCGCTTTGCTCATCAGATAAAAATTTTACGTGTCTTACAAAGCATCTCTCGGGAAAAATATGATGAGAAGATTTCGGCTTCTCTGGTCTATGGTTTTTTATCAGCAGTAGCGGTCAATTTCTTTTTCCAACCAGGGCATGTGTATTCGAGTGGTGCGACAGGTCTGGCACAGATTATCTCTGCCTTGAGTAATCATTGGTTTGGTTTTCATATCCCGATTTCGCTGACCTTCTACGCCATTAATTTTCCTTTGATGGTCTTGGCTTGGTATCATATTGGCCATAAGTTCACCGTCTTTACCTTTATCACGGTATCCATGAGTTCCTTCTTTATCCAGTTTGTCCCTGTGGCGACCTTGACGGAGGATCCCATTATCAATGCCCTTTTTGGGGGTGTTGTCATGGGCTTGGGGATTGGTTTTGCTCTTCGCAACAATATCTCCAGTGGAGGTACAGATATTGTCAGCCTGACCATCCGCAAGAAAACGGGTAAGAATGTTGGTAGTATTTCTTTCTTGGTAAATGGGACTATCATGCTGATAGCTGGTTTGACCTTTGGTTGGAAATACGCTCTCTACTCTATGATTACCATCTTTGTCTCTAGCCGTGTGACAGACGCTGTCTTTACCAAGCAAAAACGAATGCAGGCCATGATTGTGACCAATCATCCAGAGAAGGTTATTGAAAAAATACATAAAAAATTGCACCGCGGAGCAACCATGATCCACGATGCAGAAGGAACCTATAATCACGAAAGAAAGGCAGTTTTAATCACTGTCATTACACGTGCAGAGTTTAATGAATTTAAACAGATTATGAAACAGGTGGATCCAGGTGCCTTTGTCTCTGTATCTGAGAATGTTCATATTTTGGGACGATTCGTTGAAACAGAAAATTAGTAACTAAAAAACCAGCTCGAGCTGGTTTTTATTTTTCGATAATTTTGTGGGCAATCAACTGGCGATAACAAATTTGTTTATTGCTTTTAGCATCGTTGATAATCTGGAGGATAGTTTCAAGAGAAACACGACCAAGTTCTAAGCTATTGATATCAACATAGGCCGCCAAGTTGAGCTTGGGATTGACTGAGTCAAAGCTGAGAACTGGGACATCCAGTTGGTGCTTAGCAATATAGTCACAGACCCCTTCGGCTAGGAGACTATCGGTTGTAATGATAGCATCGATCTGCGGGTCATGCTGAAAGAGGAGTTTACTAAATTGATACCCTTTTTCTTCTAAGAACTCGGTTGCGAAATAGGTCAAATTTTCGTCAATGGGCAGTTGGTGTTGTTTGAGGGCGGACTCATAGCCTGTTAAACGGTCTTGCGTTACGAAGAGTCGCTTAGGCCCTCCAATGAAGGCAATTCGTTTGCAGCCTTTTTTGATGAAATATTCGGTCGCATCAAAACCAGCTTGGACATTGTCGTTATCGACAAGGGGGATAAAGGGTGAAATGGATTTCCCTAGGATGAGGAAGGGAAACTGTTCATCAGCGACCAGTTTGACCAAAGGATCCTCCTCTTCGGCATAAAGGAAGATCAAACCATCCACACGTTTACCGTAAACCATCTGTGAAATAGCTTTAAGGCGCTCTTTTTCATCTTTACCTGTTGCAATCTGAATAGCGTAGTGGTTTTCAGAAGCGACTTGAGCGATACCACGGAGGACAGATGGGAAGAAAGGATTTTGATAGAAGGCGTCTGAGTCGTCAGGAAGCACCAAGCCAATAACTTGGGTATAACTGCTTACCAAGCTACGAGCGTTGAGGTTGGGGTGGTAATTAAGCTCCTTCATAGCCTTGCGAACGCGTTTTTTTGTTTCGTCGCTAATGGTTGATTTATTTTGAATAACACGGGTTACGGTTGAAGGCGAAACACCAGCAGCCTTGGCCACGTCTTTAATCGTAACGGGCATAAAAATCTCCTATTTATGGTAATCTGGATCACGGAAATGTGTTTTATAAAAGATAGCGACCAGATAAAGGACAAAAAGAATGTTTTGTACAGTGATGAGGTTTGTCATATTTTGGCCAAATAATCCCAAAATAAGCGTAATCAGAGTTGGTAATCCTAAACAGTTCAAGATAAAATGGTAGCACTCTTTAAAGGTTTTAAATGAAAAGAGGCGTGATTTCTTAGTGATATAAAGGAGAAGACTAGCTCCCAGAGAGACGATAAAGAAATTCAAACCAAAGAGGAAGCTAGCACCGAGAACTAGGAAGAGACTGATATAGACACGATTTTGCTGATACCAGTCTTTAGAAATGGCTTGGGTCAAGCTGTCCTTGCTTTTGAAACTCTCAGTCTGTATCGCTCGGTAAGAAATGCGAGTCAGTTCCTTGCTTTCCTTGCTAATGACGAGCTCATTCGTATCGAAATGCAGTTGCAAGTCCTTAGGTAATTCCTTGCTTTGACTTGGACCGATCACAATAGAAGGCTCTTGACTAGCTGTTCCAGTATAAGTTAATTTGCCATCAACAATTGTAGCGTGTTCAGAGAGATCCTGTACAACCTTATCTGTCAATGGTTCATAGACATTATCGATAAAGGTTTCTAGCGGATAAGTCTCCTGCGAGCTGTTTTGGATGGCAATAGGTACCATAGATAAGCTGATAAGGAAGATACTGGTAAAGAGAAGCTGAAACCAGTTGAGTCCGAAACGTTTGGACAGGGGCTTACGAAATCCCCAAATACTTGAAAAATAGGAAAATGGATATGGAAGCATAGGTATCTTTCTAAAAGGTGTTTTCTATATGAGTATTATTATATAGAGAAATGTACTTTATTTCAAGTCTAGGAGACAAATTGCTTGCTACAAGGATATTTTTACAGTAACAAGTTTTAAAATGAAAAAGGGTGGCGGGGATAGATTATCCCTTGTCGCCACCACTTGTAAGTCCTGAAACAAAGTTCTTTTGTAGGAAGAAGAAGAGAATACAGATTGGAAGCGCGATGAGGATAGCACCTGCTGAGAAGTAGGCGATCTTCAAGTTTTTCACATTGCTGACAAAGGTCTGTAGACCAACGGCAACTGTAAAGTATTCTTTCTCACGAAGCAAGAAACTAGAGAGGATATAGTCTCCGAAAGGTCCCATGAAGGCCCAGAGGGCTTGTACCGCAACCATTGGGCGAACAAGAGGGAGAACGATTTGCCAGAAGCGGCGGAAGTGTCCTGCACCATCTAGTTTTGCTGATTCATCAAGAGACATTGGTACTGTGTCGAAGTAGCCTTTCATCAACCAAGCATTCATCGGGATACCGCCACCAACGTAGAGGAAGATGAGGAACCAGCTATGGTTAAGGGCGTTCAACATAAGTGCCATAACGAAGAAGGCTGTTAAAGCGGCCATGGTTGGCACCATTTGGATAATCAAGAAGAAGACCAAACTTTGCTTACGAGCCAAGAAGTTGTAACGGCTGTAAGCATAACCAGCAAGTACGATGATACTTGTTTGAACAACCATGGTAATCAAGGCAATAATCAAGGTATTGAGATACCAAGTGCCGTACAAGGTTTCAGTGAAGAGCCCTTGGAAGTTGGCAAAGCTAAAGTCGACGTTAGCATCTAGTTTAAAGGCTACGACATTACCAGACTTGAAGGCTGACATAATGGTGATCAAAAGTGGATAGATAATGACGATTGATAAGCCAATCAAGTAGAGGTAAGTGAGGGTTTGAGTCAGTCTACGTTTGAGTTTGATTGAGTTATTCATCTTAGACGTCCTCCATATCAAATGCGTGTAGTTTCTTGAATGCGATCATAGAGATAGAGATGACAATGATTGAGATAATCAAGGTAACAGCTGCCGCCATAGAGTATTGAGGAGATGTACCTGTTGTCAAACGATAAATCCATGAGATCAAGATATCGGTTGAACCGGCTCCACCACCAACGCTACCAGGACCTCCGCCGTTGAAGAGGTACATGATAGAGAAGTTGTTAAAGTTGAAGGTGTATTGGCTGATCAATGTTGGTGCTGCAACAGCCAAAATCATAGGGAAAGTGATGTTGCGGAATTTTTGCCAAGCATTGGCACCATCGATGTAAGCCGCTTCGTAGAGGTCGTTAGGAATCGACTGCAAGATACCCAAAGTCAAAACGTAGATGTATGGGAATCCTAGCCAACCTTGCATCATAATCAAGGCAATCTTCGTCCAAGTTGGGTCTGTTTTCCAAGGGATAAGAGCACCGTCAAGGAAAGGAAGAACCTTAGCCAAGATAGGCAATACTTGAGTGTTGATCGCTCCGACACTATCGTTAAACATGTTTGAGAATGTCAAGATAGTGATGAAGGCTGGAACAGCCCAAGGAAGAAGGAAAATAACACCAAAGATACGTTTTCCTTTGATAAATGGTTGGTTAGCAATGATAGCGGTGAAGATACCAATCACAATCTGCAAAGTAGAAGCAGACAAGGCCCAGATGATGGTCCAAGAAAGAACCGCACCGAAGGCTGAACGGAAGGTACTTAAGCTCCAGATGTTTGTAAAGTTAGTCAAACCAACCCAGTCCAACAATTTGTTTGGTGGCAAGTGTTGGAAGTCGTAGTTAGTAAAGGCAATCATCAAGGTTACGATAACTGGGAAGATAATTGCAAATGTCATTGCTACATACGATGGGATAATCAAAAGGTATGGGAATCCATTCTCATAAATACCTTTGATCATATCTTTAAAAGTCCGTGGGACAGGAATTCCATTGTTAATACGTTTTGCGATTGTATGTGCATCTTTAATATTTGAGAAATAAAAGAGCACATAAACGACTACAAAGATTAAATGGAAGGCACCACGAATCAGCATAAAGAGGGAATTATCACGACCTGGCTTGTCACCAAGAGTGATCAAATTGTGCAATTCCGGCGCTGCAAGTGCTAGGAAATAAAGAACAAATACGATAGTTACACCAAGGAAGATAAAACCTTTGGCCTTTTGTTTATTGTAAATCTGTCCTAACCCAGGAATGATAGACAGCAGGGCTGCTTTACTAGGTTGTTGCTTTTCCATAATAACTCCTTTCATAGAATACTGGTTTTTAGATAAAACCTAAACTATTTATGTTTCTATTGATAAATTCAAAGGGGGATTTGATTTCCACCCCCCTTGAACAAATTTTTTATTCACCAAATTTTTGTTTGATTGTTTCTTTGATCAATGTTACAGCGTCGTTAGCAGCTGTTTTCGCATCTTTCTTACCACTTACAGCATCAAAGAGCATAGTTTTCGCTGGATCCCAAACTGCAGACATTTGAGAGATATTTGGCATTGGTTGAGCGTTCTTGAACTGTTTGATAACAGCTGTTGTCAACTCATCATTTTTACCTTCAGCATATGTACGAGCTTCAGTGTTAGCTGGGATTTCGTTAGTTGTATCGTAGAAGGCTTTTTGTTCTTCAGTTGAAACAAGGAAGTCTACAAATTTTTGAGCGCCTTCAAGGTTCTTAGTGCTTGATGGGATAATCCAAGCTTTACCACCACCGAATGCAGCATATTCTTTTCCATTTGGAAGAGTTGGGATAGTTGCAACACCGTAGTTTACTTTAGCATCTTTAAAGGCTTGAGCTTTCCAAGGTCCGTCGATGATAGCAGCTGTTTTACCTTCTTGGAATTGAGTTTGGATTAAGTTGCCAGCACCTTCAGTATCTTGCATACCTTTAGGCCATTTTTCATACCAAGATTTAGCGTAGTTGATACCTGCGATAGAACCGTCGTTTGCAAGACCGATATCTTTAGCGTCTTTACCGTTTTGTCCGAATACGTAAGCACCGTTACCAGCAAGAAGTCCATATGCATAGTAGAAGTTTGTCCAGTCAGCTAGGAAAGCAGAAGTTTTTCCATCTTCTCCAGCGAAGGCATATTTGCTATCTTTAGCAAGGTTTTCTAAGTCAGCAAAAGTTTTTGGAGCTTCTTTTACCAAGTCTTTGTTGTAGTACATAACAAGTGACTCGATAACAGCAGGAGCACCGTAAACTTTACCATCAGCAGCTGTCACAAGAGATTTAGTTTTATCATCTGTTTTAGCACCGTCGCTCAATTTCACTTCTGAGAGTTGTCCGTCAGTACCAAGGCTACCTACACGGTCGTATGGAGCCATCATAACGTCAGCAGCTTGACCTGATTGGTTGTCAAGAGAAAGTTTGTCAAGCCCACCCATTTGGTCTCCTGTTTTGATGGTAACTTTTACGCCAGCTTCTTTTTCGTAAGCTTTTGCAGCTGATTCAGCAAAGGCTTTATATTGGTCTTCAACGTAGAAAGTGAGTTCTTTCGCTTCGGATGAACCAGAATCAGCAGGCTTATCAGCAGTTTTGCTTCCGCAAGCTACCAAAAGCAAGCTAGCAAGTGTAACAGTTCCAAGCACAGCAGCGCTCTTCATGAATTTAGATGACATAGTGTATTCCTCCTAAAGAATAACAAATTTTATAATGAGGAAACGCAAACGTTTTCCTTTATGGGACTAGTATAGCACAATCGGAAAGCGGTTGCAAGTGTTTTTTATAAAAAAAATAAAAAAATTGTAGAAAATGGTAAACGCTTCATCGTCATATAATAGTAGGAAATCCCAAAAATAGGTTTTGTTTTAAATTTAAAAAAAGTTGAGAAAACGATTGCCTAATTTACAAATGGAAAGTAGAGAGAATTCTCACTTTATTTTTGCTTAAGTAAGATAAGTGAAACCCTTATTCCTATTTTGTTTGTTTCCTGAAAGGATATATATACAAGTAAGAAGAAAAAATTTAAAAAAATAATCAAAAAAGTTATTTAAAACCGCTTGCATTTATCAAGAAAATAAGCTATACTAGTAATAGCGCAAACGTTTGCGTTCATAAAAATGTAATATCTAACTATAAACACATGAGGTGCTTATTATGAAAAAACGTCAAAGTGGTGTGTTGATGCACATTTCTTCTCTTCCAGGAGCATACGGAATCGGATCATTTGGTAAAAGTGCTTACGACTTCGTTGATTTCTTGGTTCGCACAAAACAACGTTACTGGCAAATCCTTCCACTAGGAACAACTAGTTACGGAGACTCTCCTTACCAATCTTTCTCAGCCTTCGCAGGGAACACTCATTTTATCGATTTAGATATCTTGGTGGAACAAGGCTTGTTGCAAGCAAGTGACCTTGAAGGGGTTGACTTTGGTAGTGATGCGTCTGAAGTTGATTATGCGAAAATCTACTATGCACGTCGTCCTCTTTTAGAAAAAGCGGTAAAACGTTTCTTGGAAGTAGGAGATGTTAAGGATTTTGAGAAATTCGCTCAAGACAACCAATCATGGCTTGAACTCTTTGCAGAGTATATGGCTATCAAAGAGCATTTTGACAATCTTGCTTGGACTGAATGGCCAGATGCAGATGCTCGTGCTCGTAAAGCTTCAGCACTTGAAAGCTACCGTGAGCAATTGGCAGACAAGTTGGTTTACCACCGTGTGACTCAATACTTCTTCTTCCAACAATGGTTGAAATTGAAAGCTTACGCTAACGACAACTACATCGAAATCGTTGGGGACATGCCAATCTATGTAGCGGAAGATTCAAGCGATATGTGGGCAAATCCACATCTCTTCAAGACAGATGTCAACGGTAAGGCGACTTGCATCGCAGGATGCCCACCAGATGAGTTTTCTGCAACTGGTCAGCTTTGGGGTAACCCAATCTATGACTGGGAAGCAATGGACAAAGACGGCTACAAATGGTGGATTGAACGCTTGCGTGAAAGCTTCAAAATCTACGACATCGTTCGTATCGACCACTTCCGTGGTTTCGAATCTTACTGGGAAATCCCTGCTGGTTCCGATACAGCAGCACCTGGTGAGTGGGTGAAAGGTCCTGGCTACAAGCTTTTTGCAGCCGTTAAGGAAGAGCTTGGTGAGCTAAACATCATCGCAGAAGACCTTGGTTTCATGACAGACGAAGTTATCGAATTGCGTGAACGTACTGGCTTCCCAGGAATGAAGATTCTTCAATTTGCTTTCAACCCAGAAGACGAAAGCATCGATAGTCCACACTTGGCACCTGCTAACTCAGTTATGTACACAGGAACACACGATAACAATACGGTCCTTGGTTGGTACCGTAACGAGATCGATGATGCGACTCGTGAATACATGGCTCGCTACACTAACCGTAAAGAATACGAAACAGTGCCACATGCTATGCTTCGTACAGTCTTTTCATCAGTTAGCTTCATGGCAATTGCAACTATGCAAGATTTGCTAGAATTGGATGAGGCAGCTCGTATGAACTTCCCATCTACCCTTGGTGGAAACTGGTCTTGGCGTATGACTGAAGATCAATTGACACCAGCTGTCGAGGAAGGCTTGCTTGACTTGACAACAATCTATCGCCGAATCAATGAAAATTTGGTAGAATTAAAGAAATAATACAATATCAGGAGACACCTTAAACATGTTATCACTACAAGAATTTGTACAAAATCGTTACAATAAAACCATTGCAGAATGTAGCAATGAAGAGCTTTACCTGGCTCTTCTTAACTACAGCAAGCTTGCAAGTAGTCAAAAACCAGTTAACACTGGTAAGAAAAAAGTTTACTACATCTCAGCTGAGTTCTTGATTGGTAAACTTTTGTCAAACAACTTGATCAATCTTGGTCTTTACGACGATGTTAAAAAAGAACTTGCAGCTGCAGGTAAAGACTTGATCGAAGTTGAAGAAGTTGAATTGGAACCATCTCTTGGTAATGGTGGTTTGGGACGTTTGGCTGCCTGCTTTATCGATTCAATTGCTACTCTTGGTTTGAACGGTGACGGTGTTGGTCTTAACTACCACTACGGTCTTTTCCAACAAGTTCTTAAAAATAACCAACAAGAAACAATTCCAAACGCATGGTTGACAGAGCAAAACTGGTTGGTTCGCTCAAGCCGTAGCTACCAAGTGCCATTTGCTCACTTCACATTGACATCAACTCTTTACGATATCGATGTGCCTGGTTACAAGACAGAAACTAAGAACCGCTTGCGTTTGTTTGATTTGGATTCAGTTGATTCTTCAATCATTAAAGACGGTATCAACTTTGACAAGACAGATATCGCTCGCAACTTGACTCTTTTCCTTTACCCAGATGATAGTGACCGTCAAGGTGAATTGCTCCGTATCTTCCAACAATACTTCATGGTTTCAAACGGTGCGCAATTGATCATCGACGAAGCAATCGAAAAAGGAAGCAACTTGCATGACCTTGCTGATTACGCAGTTGTACAAATCAACGATACTCACCCATCAATGGTCATCCCTGAATTGATCCGTCTTTTGACTGCTCGTGGTATCGATCTTGATGAAGCAATCTCAATCGTTCGTAGCATGACTGCCTACACTAACCACACAATCCTTGCTGAAGCCCTTGAAAAATGGCCTCTTGAATTCTTGCAAGAAGTGGTTCCTCACTTGGTACCAATCATCGAAGAATTGGACCGTCGTGTGAAAGCAGAAGTGAAAGATCCAGCTGTTCAAATTATTGACGAGAGTGGACGTGTTCACATGGCTCACATGGATATCCACTACGGATACAGTGTTAACGGAGTAGCAGCACTTCACACTGAAATCTTGAAGAACTCTGAGTTGAAAGCTTTCTACGACCTTTACCCAGAAAAATTCAACAACAAAACAAACGGTATCACTTTCCGTCGTTGGCTCATGCATGCTAACCCAAGCTTGTCTCACTACTTGGATGAGATTCTTGGAGAAGGTTGGCACCATGAAGCAGATGAGCTTGAAAAACTCTTGTCTTATGAAGACAAAGCAGCTGTCAAAGAAAAATTGGAAAGCATCAAGGCTCACAACAAACGTAAATTGGCTCGTCACTTGAAAGAACACCAAGGTGTGGAAATCAATCCAAACTCTATCTTTGATATCCAAATCAAACGTCTTCACGAGTACAAACGCCAACAAATGAACGCTTTGTACGTAATCCACAAATATCTTGACATCAAAGCTGGGAACATCCCTGCTCGCCCAATCACAATCTTCTTTGGTGGTAAAGCAGCTCCAGCCTACACAATTGCTCAAGACATCATCCACTTGATCCTTTGCATGTCAGAAGTTATTGCTAACGATCCAGCAGTAGCTCCACACCTGCAAGTAGTTATGGTTGAAAACTACAACGTTACTGCAGCAAGCTTCCTTATCCCAGCATGTGATATCTCAGAACAAATCTCACTTGCTTCTAAAGAAGCTTCAGGTACTGGTAACATGAAATTCATGTTGAACGGAGCTTTGACACTTGGTACTATGGACGGTGCTAACGTGGAAATCGCTGAGTTGGTTGGCGACGAAAACATCTACATCTTTGGTGAAGATTCAGAAACTGTTATCGACCTTTACGCAAAAGCAGCTTACAAATCAAGCGAATTCTACGCTCGTAAAACTATCAAACCATTGGTTGACTTCATCGTTAGCGATGCAGTTCTTGCAGCTGGAAACAAAGAACGCTTGGAACGTCTTTACAATGAATTGATCAATAAAGACTGGTTCATGACTCTTCTTGACTTGGAAGACTACATCAAAGTCAAAGAGCAAATGTTGGCTGACTACGAAGACCGTGACGCATGGTTGGATAAAGTTATCGTTAACATTTCTAAAGCAGGATTCTTCTCATCTGACCGTACAATCGCTCAGTATAACGAAGATATCTGGCACTTGAACTAATACTCTTCGAAAATCTCTTCAAACCACGTCAACGTCGCCTTGCCGTATTACGGTTACTGACTTCGTCAGTTCTATCCACAACCTCAAAACAGTGTTTTGAGCAACCTGCGGCTAGCTTCCTAGTTTGCTCTTTGATTTTCATTGAGTATAAGATACAAGATTTATACTAATACACTTTCCTATAAAGCGAATTTCGATTGAAATTCGCTTTTTTTGAATACTTGAGTAGAAATAGACCTCAGATACTTTATTGAAATGGGGCAATTATATAAGATAGTTGCTTAAAACTATTCGTTATAATTATTTTTTCTGAAAATTGTAGGAAAGTGTGATAAAATGGAAACGTATACAAGTAGTTATTTGAATGTCAAATTAGAATTTGAAGAGGCGCATTATGAGTAATTTAGAAATAGGGAAACGGATTCGCACTTTACGGACTGAAAAAGGACTGAGTAGAGAAGCCTTTTGTGGAGATGAAAAAGAACTTACTGTTCGTCAGTTGGGCCGAATTGAAACAGGAAACAACTTGCCCAGCTTAGCAAAATTAGACTATATAGCTGAAGTGTTAGGAGTTCCGATATCTCAGTTAATTGATGAACGATTGCTAATTGCTCCTAAAGAGTATTTAAAACTAAAAACAAAATTGATCCGTCAGTCTATTCATGGAGATGAAGAGAAAATCCACCAACGTGAAGATATCTTTGAAGACATTCAAGAACGTTTTTATGACCAACTTCCTGAGGATGAACAAGTAGCAGTTGAAGTTCTACAGGCTATCGATGATGTATATGTTTCTGAAAACGCTGAATTTGGAGAAGGTTTGATTGAGGAATATTTCAATCAAACTTTGCTACAAACGGAGTATTCTGTAAATGATTTGTTGATCTTATATCTATATTTTTTATCCAATGCTATTAGTGTTGAACGACATGATGACGTTTTTAAAAAAGTAAGAAATAATATCGTGACCATAATTGACTGTTCAGATAATACTTATATGCATCTACTACAGAGAGTATTAATTGCAATACTGCTTTATCAATTGAGAAATGAATACTACGAAGATATCTCTGTCATTTTTAGTTTTCTAAGAGAAATTATGATGGAAATTCAAGATTCAAACTTAAAACCAACGGTAGACTACTTGGAAGCCAAATATTACCTATACGGGGAAAAAGATAAAGAAAAAGCCCTGCAATACTATGAGAAAGCTATCAATGGGGCAGAATTCTTTAATGATATAAATTTTAAAAATCGGGTTATAGAGGAGAGACGAGAAGAGTTTCCAGATATGTAAAAACTCTTTGTTCATTGTGGAAGTGGCTGATAAGCAGTCTAAGTAGCTTTTCAGTAAGAATTTAATATATTTGAAGTAATAGTTGATAACAAATAGTCATAACTACTTTTATTTTTTGTGTGCAAAAGTCTATTTATAGAGGAATGAGATGAAAAATTTAGAAATAGGAAAACGAATTCGTACCTTACGGACTGAAAAAGGCTTGAGTAGGGAAGCCTTTTGTGGAGATGAAAAAGAACTTACTGTTCGTCAGTTAGGCCGAATTGAAACAGGAAATAACTTGCCCAGTTTAGCTAAACTAGACTATATAGCTGGAGTGTTAGGAGTTCCGATATCTCAGTTAATTGATGAACGATTACTAATTGTTCCTAAAGAGTATTTAAAATTAAAAACGAAGTTGATTCGTCAATCTATTCATGGCGATGAAGAAAAAATCCGCCAACGTGAAGCTATCTTTGAAGAAATTCAGGAACGTTTTTATGACCAACTCCCTGAAGATGAGAAAGTAGCAGTTGAGGTTCTACAAGCTATCGATGATGTATATGTTTCTGAAAACGCTGAATTTGGAGAGGGCTTGATTGAGGAGTATTTTGAGCAAACAATGCTGAGAACAGAATATTCGACAAATGATCTACTGATATTGTACTTATATTTTTTATCTCTAGCGGTTAATTCAGAACGAGATGAAATAACTTTAAAAAAAGTTTGTCTAAATATTGTATCTCAAACAAACTATGATGATACAAACTATGCTCACTTGCTTCAAAGAGTACTACTAGGTTTAATATTTTATCAGCTTGACATTGATTATCATGAATTTATACCTGAAATATTGAGTATGTTAAGAGAAATTATGATTGACATCGGAGATACTAGTTTAAAACCAACTGTAGACTTCATTGAAGCAAAATATTACTTATACGGAGAAAAAGATAAAGAAAAAGCCCTGCAATACTATGAAAAAGCTATTAATGGGGCAGAATTTTTGAATGACATGAATTTTAAAAATCGAGTGATAGAAGAAAAAAATAAGGATTTTCCATAATTTCAATTTAAAAACAGGACATAAATGTCAGTGGACATTTATGTCCTGTTTTTTTACTCTCGTAAGGGATATACTGTTATTGTAAATAAGTTAAGCAGAACGCAATGCTAGAAACATTTCTATTTAACGGGATGTAGATTAGCAAGCGGGAGGAAAATATGGTAAAAACAATTGACTATTATATGGATGAAAAGTTTGTCAAGAAGGACTATCTGATTATCAAAAATAGTCTAGATAGCAGACGCCTATGTAAAGTAACACTTGATGAGAAGTTGCTCAAATTAGTTCTCTTACTTCCAAATGAAATGAGAGAAATCAAAATGGACTCCAACTTAAAACCTAGAATTAGAGTTGTTGACATAACCGATGGGAGTGAGTGAAGTTTCTAAAATAGAAATTAAAATTAGAAAGAGGTAATAAAATGATTAAGGTAGAAAGAGTTACAAAGCGATTTGGAGATAATATTGCTTTAAATCAAATTAGTTTTTCAATAAACGAAGGAGAAATTTTTGGATTCCTAGGTCCATCTGGTTCAGGGAAAACAACAATGATCAATATTCTGACAGGACAGCTACAGGCTAACAGCGGAAAGACAGAATTATTAGGGAAAGATTCTCAAAAATTACTTCCGTCAGATTTTGAAGAGTTAGGTTTAGTAGGTGACACAAGTGGTTATTACGAAAAATTAAGTTTGTACAATAACTTGTTACTGTTTGCAAGACTATACGGAGTTTCAAAATCTCGAATTGAAGAAATTCTAAAACAAGTTGGTCTGTATGATAGTAAAGACACTCCAGCTGAGAAACTTTCTACAGGAATGCGTCAACGAATGCTTTTAGCTCGTGCTTTAATCAATTATCCTAAAGTTCTATTTTTAGATGAACCTACAAGTGGGTTAGATCCCACCACCTCAAAGAAGATTCACAAATTACTACAGGAGTTAAAGGAAAGAGGAACAACCATTTTCTTAACTACTCATGATATGAATGAGGCGACTTTATTATGTGATAACCTAGCTCTTTTGAATAAAGGTGATCTTATTGAACAAGGAAGCCCAAGCGAAATTATCCTAAAATACAACACGGAAAAAAAAGTTGCAGTAACTTATAGTGATTCGACTAAAAAAGTAGTGCGATTCGAAGACTTGCAGCAAGAAGATTATAAAAAAATAATGACGATTCACTCATGTGAACCAACTTTAGAAGATATTTTTATTAAATTGACAGGAGAAAAATTAGATGTTTAAGAGAATTTTAGCCCTTATCTGGTTGAGGACACAAGTATTATTAACAAACAAAAACACTTTGGTACAGGTAGTATTCCCATTCTTTCTGGTTCTACTCTTCCAAAATTTTATGAATACAGATGGCACTCAAGGGAAAGTGCTATTGTATAGCTCTTTAACAATGGCATTCTCATTTTCTTCTGGGTCAATGATTTCAAACTCTATTGCAGAGGAAAAAGAAAAAAGAATTTTTAAAACACTTATTTTAAGCGGAGTTCGCCGTGGAGAATATCTTGTTTCCGTGTTGTTTTATCCTATAATCTTTGCTTTGGCTTCAGTTATTTCCTTCCCTATTATGGTTGAAGTTGATTTTGCCAAAGATTATCCTGTATACCTTGTAGTAGCTTCTCTGGTAGCATTATGTACAATCCTCTTAAATTTGGTGATTGGAGCTATTTCAGAGACACAAACGCAAGCTCAGGTTTATGGTTTGATTCCAATGCTTGGTCTCTCATTCTTGCCAATGTTTGCTCAAGTTAGCTCAGAGGTCAAGAAATTCATGGATACAACCTTCTTAGGAGTTTATGTAGATTTCTTTAATAAACCAGATTTCAAGTTGAATTTTGACAGTTTGGGGATCACTTTTGCTTGGGTTGTAGCATTACTTGCCCTTAGTTATTGGGGATTGAAAAATAAAAAAAAAGTACAGTTTGGAAAATTAACAATTAATCAACTTCAAAAACTAACTTTTTTTAAAGCTTAGTGTTAGTAATCTTTATAAGAAACCTAGTTTAAAACAATAAACCAGCGCTTAAAAAGCTGGTTTTTACTGTCTTCAGCCTTCTGTTTCTTCGTAGTTGATTACCTCATATCCCTTGTATTCGCTTACACAAAGTATTATAATATGATTGTAGGAAAGAAGGTGTTCTTATGATACATACACTTAAATTGGTGTTGTTTATTACCTTTCTTGTAATAAGCTTGTTACCTGATAAGATTTTTGGAAAAAATAAAAAAATTTGGAAAATAGTTCTTGCAATATTGACGGCGGCGGCAGCATTGTCATTTATGTACTAAGCTATTTTAAGAATGTAGGGTTTATTTCCCTACATTCTTTTTAGTTTTTTCTGTTTTATAAATTCTATTTATCCAAGCGCTTCAAAAACTAACTTTTTTAAAAGCTAAGTGTTAGTAAGCTTGTAAGAAACCTAGTTTAAAACAGTAAACCAGCGCTTAAAATGCTGGTTTTCACTGTCTTCAGCCTTATATTTCTTTGTAGTTGATTACCTTATATCTCTTGTATCCGCTTACATAAAGTGTTATAATATGATTATAGGAAAGAAGGTGTTCTTATGTGGAAAAAATATTTTTCAAAATATAAATGGACGGATTTATTTTGGATTCTATTTGTTATTTTAACATGCCTCTTGGCGGGTAATAGTAATCTTTACCCCCTTACCCATCAAGAAATCTCTTATCATGGGTGCTTATCGGGAATTACACTTGCCTTATTTCACTTGCTATTTATTGATAAGTTTTTTATTTCGAATCGAAAATAAATGGAGAAGCTAAAAGCTTTAAATGTTTTAGACTTTTGGGATAGATAGTTTAAAAATTGAAATTTAAAACCGCAGATTTTCTTGAAATGCGGTTTTTTGTGTCAATTAGAGTACTTTCCCAACCAGAATCTCAGCCTCAATGGTAATCTCTGTCAGTTGGCTCCAGTCAATCTTGCTCTGGTCAATGTGAAAGAGGAGAGGAGTCATACTGAGTAGGGCTTGGAGCTGCTCTGCTGTGATAGTCTTAGTCAGAGAGGCCGTTTGGTTAGATAGGATGGTAAAGTGTTCCTGGAAATGATTTTTGATATCTTGGTTGGAATAGTCCTTGTTTGTCAGCTGGTCTTGTACCTTCTGGCGGATTTCTTTGAGGTGATTTTCAGTTGGAATGACCTTTATCAGGATACCATCTTTGGATAAAACGCGACGAAATTCTCCATAGTTGGCAGGTGAGAAGATATCAAGCAGGATATTCATGCTAGCGTCTTTTATAGGAAGACGAGCTAAGTCACCAACGAACCAATTGACTGCCCAGTTGGGTTCGCTCTTGGCAGCGATTTGGACAGAATCTTTGGAGATGTCGAAGGCATAGAAGGTTTTGTCAGGATGGCTTTCTTGGAGTTTACGAGAATAGAAACCTTCACCACAACCGATATCTAAAATTGTTTTGGCATTTTTTGAGTTTGAAAGTAAATCAGAGACGGCCTCTAGAATAGCTTGATAAAAGCCGGCTTCTAGGATTTGTTGGCGGTTTTTAAAATTTTCCTTGTCATAGTTAGTAGATTGCTTGATTTGAGGGGCTAGATTGACATAGCCAAATTTCGCCAGGTCAAAAGAATGACGGTTGTAACACTTGAAACTAGTCTCTAGCAGAGTCAGATTTTCTTGACAGATAGGACAGGCAAAGGCAGTAGCAGAAGCAAAACGCTGAAGTTTGGGTTTGAGATTTGTATTCATAGTTTAAGTGTATCAAAAGAGGCAAATGAAAGCAACTTTAGGAATAAGTAGATGGGAGATTCAGTAGAAATAAAACTAATTCTCCAATTTATAGAATAAAATTGCTTTTATATCTAAATTTCTATATAATAATGATAAGGAGGAAATAAGTATGTTAAAAGAAGTATTAACCGTTGCAAAAGTTGCGAAAAAATCATCACTCTTTTTGGGTGGTGTCGCATTTGGTACCCTTGGCTTGAAAATCTTAGCAAGTAAGGAAGCTAAAAAAGGTTATTCTAAAGCTTTGGCTAAGGCTTACAAGTTGAAAGACGGGCTAGATGCATCTGTTTCTGTTGTGAAACAACATGGAGACGATGTCTTGCAAGATGCCAAATATTTGTACGAGCAAGAGAAAAAAGAAGAGCAATTAGATAGCCTTATAGGAGAATAATATGTCTTTTAAAGTGCTACATAGAGGATACCAACATATCCGACTATCATCTTCTTTTTCACTCACCTTGGATATTCAAGACTATCTTCGTTCCTTGGCGAGAGATGAAAAGGGGATTGAGTCTATCCAGTTTTACATGGATCAACAGCACTTTACTCTACGTATAAAAGAAGGCTTTTCTGTATTAGATAATGCAGAAGCCTTTTTAAAAAGAATTGATAAAGGGAAAGTTTCTGAGTTGATGACTCTTCCCATTCGTAGAGAAGAGAGTGCTTATTCTATTGTTTCAGGTGCAGCGATTAAGCGTATACTTTTTCGTAGTTTTGTGCCGTATCCTATTCGCTATATATGGACTTGTTATCAGGCTTTTGGCTATATTAGAGAAGCCTATCAAACACTAGCGCGTAAGGAACTAACGATGGAGGTCTTGGACTGTTCGGCTATTTTATTGTCTTTGTTTATGAACCAATCCAAGACTGCCAGCAACATCATGTTTATGCTTGATTTGGGGAATCATTTAGACCAGTGGTCCTTGAAAAAAACTGCAACAGATTTAGAACAAAGCCTTCTTGCAAAAGAAAGCGATGTATTCTTGGTACAGGGCGATACGGTCGTTAGTATCAAGAGTTCCGATGTTCAAATAGGAGATGTCTTGGTACTATCTCAAGGAAATGAAATTTTGTTTGATGGACAAGTAGTTTCAGGTTTAGGTATGGTCAACGAAAGTTCCTTGACGGGAGAGAGTTTTCCAGTTGAAAAAAGAGAGTCTGATTTGGTTTGTGCAAATACAGTATTAGAAACTGGAGAGTTACGCATTCGTGTAACCGATAATCAGATGAACAGCCGGATTTTACAGCTGATTGAGTTGATGAAGAAATCTGAAGAAAACAAGAAAACGAAACAACGCTATTTCATCAAGATGGCGGATAAGGTCGTCAAATATAATTTCTTGGGGGCTGGGCTGACTTACCTATTAACAGGTTCTTTTTCTAAGGCTATTTCTTTCCTATTGGTCGATTTCTCCTGCGCTTTGAAAATCTCTACTCCTGTAGCTTATTTAACAGCTATCAAGGAGGGGTTGAATCGTGAAATGGTGATTAAGGATGGGGATGTTCTGGAGAAATATCTGGAAGTTGATACTTTCTTGTTTGATAAGACGGGAACAATCACAACTAGTTATCCTATAGTTGAAAAGGTGTTACCTTTTGGGGACTATAGTGAGGAAGATATTCTCAGAATCAGTGCCTGTCTTGAGGAACACATTTATCATCCTATTGCTAATGCCATCGTCAAGCAAGCTGAGATAGAGGGGATTGAACATGAGGAAATGCATGGGAAACTCCAATATATTGCAAGCAAGGGGATCAAATCTCATATAGATGGGCAACCAGTTCTTATTGGGAATTATGTCTTGATGCAGGATGAGCAGATTCATATCAGTTCAGAACAAAATGCTTTAATTGAAGAGTACAAGAGTCACTACAATCTCTTATTCTTGGCTTATCAGAATGAATTGATTGGAATGTTCTGCATTCATACTCCTTTGAGAAAAGAAGCAAAAGCAGCCTTGGAGAAACTTAAGGCACAAGGGAAAAAATTGATTCTGGCAACAGGGGACACCTTGGTTAGAACAGAGGAATTAGTCAAAGATTTGCCCTTTGATCAGGTCTATACAGACTTGAAACCTGATGGAAAATTTGAGTTAGTAGAGGAACTGCAGAAAGCAGGTCACACTATTTTGATGGTTGGAGATGGCTTGAATGACTCAGCTGCTCTAACCCTATCAGATATCGGTGTGGTGATGAATGAGAGTGCAGATATTTCTAAGCAGATGAGTGATATCTTATTGTTAGATAATCGTTTGGATTTCTTCCAAGAGTTGGATTGGCTATCATCATCTTTGCAAACACTCATCAAGAAGAATATTCAAGATACCGTTGTCGTAAATAGTAGTTTGATTGGCTTTGGCTTATTTAATTGGCTCAGTCCTTCAAATCTCTCTATCTTACATAATCTAACAACCTTGCGCATTGTACTGCGTAGCCTGTCTATTAAAAATAGATAGATGAGAGTTATTAACAGCAAAAAGGAGTTACCTTTCTCGAGGTTAACTCCTTTTTTTATAGGTAAATGTTGAACAGTTTAGTAAGTCAATACAAAATATTTTTTCTTCCCACGGCGGATAACGGTCAGTTCGTTCTCTAACTTATCTGCGTCACTCAAGACATAGTCAAGGTCTTGGATGCGGTCGCCGTTTACGTAGATAGCTCCGTTTTGGACGTCTTCACGGGCTTGGCGTTTTGAGTTAACTACACCAGATGAGACGAGCAGTTCAACGATATTGTGGTTTTCATCTGCTTGAACTTGGTAGTTTGGCACTCCACGAAGTCCTTGTTTGAGTTCTTTAACAGAAAGGTTTTTGATGTTTCCTGCAAAGAGTTGTTCAGTGATGTTGAGGGCTTCTTTGTAAGCTTCTTCTCCGTGAACAAGAGTCACGACTTCACGAGCCAAGACTTTTTGTGCCAAACGTTCGTGTGGAGCTGCTTCAAATTGTTTACGGATGTCTTCAATCTCATCGAGTGACAAGAAAGTAAAGATCTTCAAGAAGCGAACAGCGTCAGCGTCCATAACGTTCATCCAGAATTGGTACATTTCATATGGGGAAGTCTTTTCAGGATTGAGCCAGACTGCGTTTCCTTCTGATTTACCAAATTTCTTACCAGTTGCATCGGTAATCAGTGGAACAGTGATAACGTGGCCTGTCTTGTCAGCCTTACGACGAAGCAATTCGGTACCAGCTGTCATATTTCCCCACTGGTCAGAACCACCGATTTGAAGCGTTACGTTGTGGTCTTGGTTAAGAACGAAGAAGTCGTAACCTTGCATGATTTGGTAGGCAAACTCAGTGTATGAAATTCCTGTTTCGATCCGTTTTTTCACAGACTCCTTGCTCATCATGTAGTTGACAGTAAAGTATTTTCCGATATCACGGAGGAAGTCAATGAAGCTGATGCTGCCAAACCAGTCGTAGTTGTTGACCATGACAGCCTTGTTTTCACCATTTTCAAAGTCAAGAAAACGAGAAAGTTGTCCTTGGATAGACTTGACCCAGCCATCTACTGTGTCTTTTGTTTGGAGACTACGTTCAGCATCTTTGAAGGACGGATCTCCGATGAGACCTGTAGCACCGCCAACGAGCGCATAAGGTTTGTGACCTGCTAGTTGCAAGCGACGACTTGTCAAGATTGCGACAAGGTGGCCTAGGTGAAGGCTGTCAGCAGTTGGATCGTAGCCAGTATAATAAGAAACTTGACCTTCTTCTAGGGCTTTACGCAAAGCTTCTTCATCAGTCGTTTGAAAAATCAAACCACGCTCTTTTAGCTCATCAAAAATGTGCATGTGTCTTTTCTCCTTTTTAAAAATATTGTTTCTACCTATTGTATCACAAACTTGGGCAATAGCCTAGTAGAATAAGGAAGAAAGTGGCTATTTTATTGAAAGTTTACCTTTTATGGTATAATAGATAGAGTGAGGAAATCCATGCAAAATCAATTAAATGAATTAAAACGAAAAATGCTGGAATTTTTCCAGCTAGTAAAATCAAAAATAAATCATAGAAAATCAGAGAAAGTCTCAGAAGAGAAGAAGTCGGATGAGACAGGTGGGAAAGTTCTGGCTATCCTAGGTAGCATTTTAGTTGCTATCAAGGGAATTTTGAATACTCTATTTATTCTAGGCTTTATCGGTGGGCTTTTTGGTGCTGGTGTAGCTCTTGGTTATGGAGTTGCTTTGTTTGACAAGGCCAAGGTTCCCCAAGCGGAGGACTTGGTCAAGCAGGTTAAAAATATTTCTTCCATCTCAGAAATTGTTTACGCAGATGGGAGTGTCATTGCTTCTATCGAGAGTGACCTACTGCGAACTTCTGTTTCATCTGAGGAAATATCAGACAATCTCAAAAAGGCTATCGTTGCTACTGAGGACGAACATTTTCTTGAACATAATGGGGTTGTACCCAAAGCTGTGATTCGAGCGACTTTGGGAACCTTTGCAGGTTTGGGCTCATCTAGCGGGGGCTCGACCTTGACCCAACAGTTAATCAAACAACAAGTGGTTGGAGATGCTCCGACTTTGGCTCGTAAGGCTACAGAAATTGTTGATGCCCTTGCCTTGGAACGCAGCATGAGTAAGGATGAAATCTTGACTACTTATCTCAATGTTGCTCCCTTTGGTCGAAATCATAAAGGACAGAATATTGCAGGTGCCCAGCAAGCTGCTAAAGGGATTTTCGGTATCGATGCCAACAAGCTGAGTATTCCCCAAGCTGCCTTCCTAGCAGGTTTGCCACAGAGTCCGATTACTTATTCCCCTTATGAAAATACTGGAGAGTTAAAGAGTGATGAAGACTTAGAACTTGGTTTGAAGCGGGCCAAGGATGTTCTCTACAACATGTACCGTACGGGTGCTCTGACTCAGGAAGAATACGACCAGTACAAGGATTATAATCTCAAGCAAGATTTCTTGCCATCAGGATCTATCAATGTTGTTTCGAGGGATTATCTCTACTTTACAGCTATGGCTGAAGCTACAGATCGCATGTATGATTACTTAGTTCAACAGGACAATGTCTCTAGCCAAGAGTTGAAAAACGAGTCGATTCAAAAGGCTTATCATGAGCGAGCTGAGCAGGAACTAAGTAATGGCGGCTATAAAATCACGACAACGATCAATAAAAAAATCCATAACGCCATGCAAAATGCAGTTGCTAACTACGGTCGTTTGGTAGATGATTCGACTGGGCAGCCTGAAGTAGGGAATGTTTTGATGGACAATAAAACGGGGGCTGTTCTAGGCTTTGTTGGTGGTCGTAATTACCAGACTAACCAAAACAATCACGCCTTTGACACTAAGCGCTCGCCAGCCTCTACAACCAAGCCTTTATTGGCCTACGGTATTGCCATTGACCAAGGCTTGATGGGTAGCGCTAGTATCTTGTCCAATTATCCGACAAAATTCTCTAATGGCAATCCTATCATGTATGTAAATAGTCCAGGTACAGGCATGATGACTTTGGGTGAAGCCTTGAACTATTCGTGGAATATCCCAGCCTATTGGACCTATCGAATGCTGCGTGAGAAGGGTGTGGATGTCAAGGGTTACATGGAGAAAATGGGTTACGAGATTCCGGAGTACGGTATCGAAAGTCTGCCTATGGGTGGTGGGATTGAAGTCACAGTTGCCCAGCATACCAATGGTTATCAAACAATTGCTAATAACGGTGTTTACCATCAGAAACATGTGATTTCTAAGATTGAATCATCTGACGGTAGAGTAATCTATGAATTCCAAGACAAGCCAGTTCAAGTGTACTCGAAGGCAACAGCAACAATTATGCAGAGTTTGCTTCGTGAGGTGATTTCATCTCGAATCACTTCAAGTTTCCAAACGGATTTGGCTTCTATCAATTCAAGCTTAGCTCGTGCAGACTGGATTGGTAAGACTGGTACAACCAATGAAGATGAAAACATGTGGCTCATGCTTTCAACGCCAAGATTGACTCTAGGTGGTTGGCTAGGGCATGACGACAACCGCCCAATGGCTAAGGGGGCTGGGCATTATCGAAATGCCAAATATATGGCCTACTTGGTCAATGCTATTCAACAGGCTGAGCCTGGTGTTTGGGGCAATGAACGCTTTAATCTTGACTCTAGTGTGACTCAATCTCAGGTTCTCAGATCTACGGGGCAGAAGCCAGGCAAAGTATCCGTTAATGGAAAAACAGTTGATCTTTCAGGTTCTACTGTAACGAGCTATTGGGCTAATAAGGCGGGAGCTCCTACGACAAGCTATCACTTTGCTATTGGAGGAAGTGAAGCAGATTACCAAAATGCTTGGTCAAGTATCGTTAGCACATTGCCAACTCCTTCTAGCTCAAGTACTAGTTCGAATAACAGTTCAAGTAGTAGTTCAAGTGCTAGCTCTAGCAGTACATCAAGTTCATCATCTACGCAATCAAATAGTAGAAGATAGGAAAGTGGTATTGATTGCCACTTTTTTCTTTTTTCCTTTCGTGTTACAATAAAGGTATGAATCAGTATCAGAAAAAGATTGTTAAAGGAACTATTTATTCGCTCCTATCCGGCTTAATCTGGGGAATCTGTGGAATTTTAGGAGAATATTTCTTTACTCATTATCAAGTGTCCTCTGGTTGGATTACTTCTATGCGTTTGACGCTGGCAGGGAGTCTTGTGCTTATTTGGTCAGCAATGCAATTAAAATCGCAAGTGCTAGATATTTGGCGAGATAAGAAAAATTACCTGCCCTTTTTAGCCTATGCTATTTTGGGGATTTTTTCAGTTCAGTATTTTTTCTATCTCTGTGTAGAATACTCAAATGCAGCGACAGCAACTATTTTACAGTTTATTAGTCCAGTTTTTATCCTCTTTTACAATCGCTTAATTTATAAAAAACGAGCGTCCAAAAGTGCTATTTTCTATGTTTTGATTGCCATGTTGGGTGTTTGCCTGATGGCGACAAAGGGAGATCTCTCTCAATTATCCATGACACCACTAGCGCTTGTGACGGGTTTGCTGAGTGCCATGGGGGTCATGTTTAATGTTATCTTGCCTCAACCTTTTGCGAAGCGCTATGGTTTTGTACCCACGGTTGGGTGGGGTATGATTTTAGCAGGTTTATTTAGCAATGTTCTCTCACCAGTTTATCAGCTTTCCTTTACTCTTGATATTTGGAGTATCTTGATTTGTCTCATTATCGCTTTCTTTGGGACAGCTTTTGCCTTTTTCATTTCCATGAAGGCTGTGTCCTTGGTTTCTCCCTTGGTGGTTTCCGTTATTAGTGCCAGTGAGCCTCTCTCTTCTGCCCTTTTGAGTGTTTTATTTTTAGGATTGGTAGTGGATTGGTCCCTTCTTCTAGCTATGGCCTTGATTATTTTGCCCATGATTTTCCTATCGGTAGAAGAAGCGAAAGAAAGTAAATAAAAAGTCTTTTCTTAATTCTAAAAGTGTGCTATACTAGAATAGTCAATAAAACACGGGGAGATAGTTGTGAAGAGTGTTTTTAGGTTGTATCGGTAGGGGCTTGCTTTTACCGACAGCACGTTTTATCTCACATCCCTAAAAATCATACCTAAAAACAAACAAAAAGGCTTCAAATTTGAGGCCTTTTTTGGTAGAATAGGTATCATTAAAATGAACTAGGAGGCGCCTATGACTGCTACAAAAATGAACGCACAAGAAATTATTCAATTTATCGCCAATGCTGAAAAGAAAACCAGTGTGAAAGTAACATTTGAGGGACAACTCGCAACTGCTGTACCTAGCTCTGTTGTCAAACTAGGGAATGTCCTATTTGGAGACTGGAAAGATGTGGCTCCGCTTCTCGATGGTTTGGTAGAAAATCAAGATTATGTTGTCGAGCAAGATGCTCGTAATTCTGCAGTTCCCTTGCTAGATAAACGTGCTATCAATGCTCGTATCGAGCCAGGTGCTATTATCCGTGACCAAGTTGAAATTGGTGACAATGCTGTTATCATGATGGGAGCAGTTATCAATATCGGTGCTGAAATTGGTGCAGGAACTATGATTGATATGGGGGCTATCCTTGGTGGCCGTGCTATTGTTGGGGAAAACAGTCACGTTGGTGCAGGTGCAGTTTTGGCAGGTGTGATTGAGCCAGCTAGCGCTGAACCAGTCCGTGTTGGAGACAATGTTCTCATCGGTGCCAACGCAGTGGTTATCGAAGGAGTCCAAATTGGTAGTGGTTCAGTTGTGGCAGCGGGGGCTATTGTTACCCAAGATGTCCCAGAAAACGTGGTGGTAGCAGGTGTTCCAGCTCGCATTATCAAAGAGATTGATGCCCAAACCCAACAAAAAACAGCGCTAGAGGATGCGCTTCGTATCTTATAATTGTAAAAGTAATAAAGAGGCGGAACCCTTCTTCCAGCCTCTTTCTGCTATGTCGGAGGATAGATAGATGTTAGATTTGATTCAGACTAGACGAGATTTGCACCAGATTCCAGAGATTGGCTTGGAGGAGTTCAAGACTCAGGCTTATCTGTTGGATGTGATTGAGAAATTGACTGCGGGCAAGAATTTTGTCCAAGTTCAAACTTGGCGGACAGGGATTTTGGTTTATTTGCAGGGAAGTCAGCCAGAGCGTACCATTGGTTGGAGAACAGATATTGATGGCCTGCCTATCGTCGAACAAACAGGACTTCCTTTCGCTTCTCAACATCAAGGTCGCATGCATGCTTGTGGACATGATTTTCATATGACTATTGCCTTAGGCTGTCTAGAGCGCGCCCTTGAAGAGCAACCCAAGAATAATCTGCTCTTCCTATTTCAACCTGCTGAAGAAAATGAGGCTGGTGGTATGCTCATGTATGAGGATGGTGCTTTTGGAGACTGGTTGCCAGATCAATTTTATGGGCTTCATGTTCGTCCAGATTTGAAGGTTGGTCAGATTGCGACCAATACCCACACGCTCTTTGCAGGAACTTGTGAGGTGAAGATCCGTTTCAAAGGCAAAGGTGGCCACGCAGCCTTTCCGCATGAAGCTAATGACGCCTTGGTGGCGGCTAGTTACTTTGTGACCCAGGTGCAGTCAGTTGTCAGCCGCAATGTCAACCCAATCGAGGGAGCAGTGGTGACCTTTGGAGTTTTCCAAGCTGGAACAACAAACAATGTCATCACAGACACAGCCTTTTTACATGGAACTATTCGGGCTTTGACACAGGACATGAGTCTTTTGGTGCAAAAAAGGGTTAAAACAGTTGCAGAAGGGGTTGCAGCTGCCTTCAATATGGAAGTCGAAGTGGAACTCAAACAAGGTGGTTACCTGCCTGTTGAGAACCATCCAGCCTTGGCGCGTGAACTGATGGATTTCTTTGAGGAAAAAGAAGGAATTGAGTTGATTGATATCGAACCTGCTATGACAGGTGAAGACTTTGGTTATCTCCTTTCAAAAGTTGATGGCGTTATGTTCTGGCTAGGTATTGATAGTCCCTATGCCCTTCATCACCCTCAGATGAGTCCTAAGGAAGAAGCATTAGCTATTGGAGTGGATGCGGTCTCTAGTTTCCTGAAAAAGAAGGCAGCAGAGTAGAGGGGTTGTCTATGAAATCGGAATTACGGAAGCAAGTCTTGCAAGAAATGAAGGCTAACCCTCGAGAGCAAAAACAGTTTATAGACCAAGCTTTAACTGAGCGACTTTTACAACACCCCTTTTACCAAGAAGCCAAGACAATCGCAACTTACCTCTCTTTTCCTCATGAGTTTCAAACGCAGGAACTGATTGAGCAGGCGCTGAAGGACGGCAAGAAGGTTCTAATACCCAAAACCTATCCCAAGGGGCGCATGGACTTTGTGGTCTATGATCCACAGCAGTTGGTAAAAACTTCCTTTGGATTACTGGAACCACAGGGAGATTTGGAAGTAGTGGATGTCTCTCAGATTGATTTGATTCATGTTCCTGGCTTGGTTTTTACGACGGAAGGATATCGGATAGGATACGGTGGAGGCTATTATGACCGCTATCTGGAACATTTTTCTGGTCATACTTTGAGTACGATCTATCCTTGTCAAGTTCAGCAATTCATGCCTGAAAATCATGATATTCCTGTTCAGGAGGTTTTAATTGATGAAGGAAATCTTTGATAGACGTTATCCTGTGACGAGTTTCTTCCTCTTAGTGACGGCCTTGGTATTTCTACTAATGTTGGTAACTACAGGTGGAAACTTTGACAGGGCAGATACATTATTTCGATTTGGAGCCATGTATGGGCCGGCTATTCGCCTCTTTCCTGAGCAGGTTTGGCGTCTCTTCTCTGCCATTTTTGTTCATATTGGGTGGGAGCATTTCATTGTTAATATGCTTTCGCTCTATTATCTTGGTAGGCAAGTAGAGGAGATTTTCGGTTCTAAGCAGTTTTTCTTTCTCTATCTCTTATCTGGAATGATGGGCAATCTCTTTGTTTTTGTATTTAGTCCAAAATCCTTAGCAGCAGGAGCCTCGACTTCTCTCTATGGGCTATTTGCCGCGATTATCATTCTTCGCTATGCCACTCGCAACCCCTATATCCAACAACTAGGACAGTCTTATCTGACACTTTTTGTGATTAACATTATTGGAAGTGTTCTGATTCCAGGAATCAGCCTAGCAGGCCATATCGGAGGTGCAGTTGGTGGCGCATTTCTAGCAGTCATCTTTCCAGTCCAAGGTGAAAGACGGATGTATAGCGCTAGTCAGAGACTGGTAGCGGTAGTGTTGTTCGTAGGACTCGCAGTCTTACTTCTCTACAAGGGAATGGGGTTTTGACGACTAATATGTAAACTTGAATAAGAAAAAAGCTACTTAAAAAATGAGTAGCTTTTAATGTGAGTTGGAACCATTCGAAACAACACAGCTCTAAAACTCCGTTTGAAAAATGGATTTATAAGATTCTGTTTTGGAACCATTCGAAACAACACAGCTCTAAAACCAAGGGTCAAAATTGTATTTCTTAACTAGTGTTTTGGAACCATTCGAAACAACACAGCTCTAAAACTCATAGAGTTAAACTCATCACCACGAAGAAGTTTTGGAACCATTCGAAACAACACAGCTCTAAAACTGCGGATTGTTGCGATTAGTTGTGTGATTGGTTTTGGAACCAATTCGAAACAACACAGCTCTAAAACGTAAAGAACCAATAGCGGTTCCCACCAAAGGTTTTGGAACCATTCGAAACAACACAGCTCTAAAACTTTAGCAAGGTACGGATAAGGGTCAACGTGGTTTTGGAACCATTCGAAACAACACAGCTCTAAAACCCGCCAAGCTTAACAGATACTTGACCTTCAGTTTTGGAACCATTCGAAACAACACAGCTCTAAAACAACTCCTCACTTAGTTTCAAAGACTGCTTGGTTTTGGAACCATTCGAAACAACACAGCTCTAAAACATCTGATTCTAACTCCTTCTGTTTGAGTTTGTTTTGGAACCATTCGAAACAACACAGCTCTAAAACTTTCCCATTCCAACTGCGAAATGGTTTACGGTTTTGGAACCATTCGAAACAACACAGCTCTAAAACTCCACAATCATTTTACTACCAGCTTTGATAGTTTTGGAACCATTCGAAACAACACAGCTCTAAAACTATTTCTTAGGAATATTTCGTTCTACTTGCGTTTTGGAACCATTCGAAACAACACAGCTCTAAAACCTCGTAGAAAAATTTTTCTCACGAAATTTTGTAATCGCGCCATTTGTCCCAGCCAGACTTCAGCTCGTCAGGTCCCAATTGTTACTCTTATTATACCATATTTTCAGGGTTCAAGAAATAGTCTTGATCCAATACATACTGGGGAAAATCGTAGATTTTCCGAGGCTCAACAAACAAGACGGACAGTTGATTGAGTTGGATATACTCTATCAAATTTACTAACTCATCCTTTGATAGATAGGCGGATGCATTGATGAAAACAAGGAGTTTCTTTTTAGAAAGATACTTAAAAACCTGGACAATTTCTAGCATCTTTTCAAAAGGTGTATCACTCAGGGTTTCGACTTTGACACCAAGTGAATCGATTAACTCTAGAATGGTAATTTCATCATATTCTAGGTCTAACTCGTTTTCCAAACACTCAAATGCCAGCAATTCTGTAATCGTAGCAACCAACTTTTCAATCATGGACTTGACTTCGGGCTTGTCATTGAGTTGATTCTCTAAATCAGCATGTATCAGCTTGAGCATGGCAGGTGAGTTGAGATTGTATCCTAGGACATCCGTTATCACTAGTAACTCAGATTCTTTCAGAGCTTTTAGATTTCTATCAAACAACTTCAACTCCCCATCATCAGTATATTGGTAGAATTGCTTGATGATAGTTGAAAAGGTAAACTGGTCTTCCAACACTAAAAAAGTTGCATTTTCAATAGCTAATGGTTCATCCAATAGTGGGAAATTAATCTTCATCTCTAGGCTCCTCTCCTAGAAAGACCAAGCGTTCGTCGGAGTTTGCTACACTAGTATTCCGCTCTCCATTTAAGTAAATCATACGAGAAAACTGCTTTTCTGTAACGGTTAAGAGAGTAATGTTCCCCTTTTTAGGGTTATGAGTCTTGAGTCGCTCAATCATGGCGTTATTAGCAGAGTTGTTGAGCAAGAGCTTGCTATAGATGGAGAATTGGTGCATGATAAATCCCTCATCTATGAGGAACTTCCGAAATTTCCGATAGGCCTTGCGTTCCTCTACGGTATCAATTGGCATATCGAACATTAAAATCATACGCATATATCGATAACTCATATCCTAAACTCAGGAACTCCTTTCTCAGGTTGATTGAGAGCTTGGATGACTTTCTTAGTATAGTCACTGATGATATTGGACAGGTACATATCTTTACCATTGTAGTGAAAGGTATTTGAGAAAATAGTAAAAAGTTCTCGTTTGATTTTGACAAAAGAACTGTTTCGATTTTCATAGACAATTCTGTCAATAATCGGACGGAAAGGCTCCATAATATCACTAGCTAGGTTGAATTGATTAAACTGATTGGCATGTTTCAAGCCAAACTGAGTCATGCAGCCAGACAAAACAATCTCACGCGCAAACATACTCAAAATCAAGGTGTAGCCGTAGTCCAAGGCAGCATTGATATCACTATCTTGCTCACGACTAAAATCATTTCCAAACAAGGTGTTAAAATAAATCCGAGCTGCGTGCCCTTCACGGTTACTAGGATCAAACAAATCCAACCCATGATAGAGATCAATGACGGACTGGCTCTTTTCCAGAAAACCACAACTCCCCAGATAAAAAGCCTGATTGAGAATCTTTTGTGCAATGATGGTTGTCCAGATTTCCGCCTTTACATCTTCATTCCAAGCAATTTGACGAGAGAGTTGTAAACTGGAATCGTGTCGACCATAATAGGGCATTAAGTATGCCGTTGGCAAGCGTTTATCATCACAAAAGATGACCAGAATATTTTCATCTACCAAGCGTTTGATTAGCATAGTGGAGAGAACGATATCCGTCGTCTCCAAAAGCAGGATGTCCACCTCGGATAGGTGAATCAACTCTGTCCGAGAGGCATCTTTAAAAATCAAGTGGTTGTTCTTGTAGGAGAGTTTAGAGTGCGTATTGACTATAACGGTTCTCCATCCCATCAGTCTTCTCCCAGTTTGCTTAAGTCAATCCGAGTCTCGTAAAGACCAGTGATGGATTGGTGGATGAGGGTGGCGTTGAGGAGTGACGAAGGTGTATAGTCTCTGTATCGTGGAATTTTTACTCCCAAGAACTCGAAGTCAGAAGCACTTCCTTGTGAAGTTAACTCGAATAAACCAGCATTTTTACTATTTCTTGGACCAATGAAACTGAAACATAATTTTTCAATATCAACTGTTTCCCAATCAATAAATGCTTGTCTGATTCTTTCTCCATTTTTTAATGCGCCTACATACTTATCGTTAAAGTTAAGTACATATTCTAAAAGTTTAGCAAAATCATTTCGATGTTTCTCAACATACTCTAAGTGTTCTGGTTCAAGTGTTTTATTAATATTCTTAGCATGATACAAAAGAGTCGTATACTTTTCAGGGATGACCAATTCATTACCTTTATGAATTTCTCCTCGTTTATTGTTTGTCGATAGAATACTTGCTAGTCTTCTTCTTGTACCATCAGGAAACTCAAACAAACTATATTTAGGTAAAGTAATAGTTGATAGAATTTTTATGTATCCTTTTTCAAGAAGATAGTTTTCTTTGTTCTTTTCAAAATTTATTTTATCTAAAATAGAGATACCTTGAAATTCAAGAACGGTCTTTTGTTGTTTTTTCGCTCCTTTTTCAATAATAGCTTTAACTAAGACCGCGTATGAGTTAGAAATACCAGCGTAACCACCGTATTTTCGTGGGTCAAGCCCTTGTTTAATTGGGACAAGGTTTTCTTTACGATCTTCTGAAGGTTTAGGAGATGGATTGGAATTGAACAATCCTCTAGGTTTACCTCTATCTAGACCATGTGTTTGAATCTCTGTTTTCTTCACAATATTCACCTGCGGAAGTGAAAGAACTTTTTTAATTGTAGCGAAATCTTTTTCTTTATTCCAAGCGATTTCCCCAGTGTCCTTAGAGTATTCGATATTCTCTCGTTTTACGATGGTTCCGTCTGCGTAATGCACCTCTTCTTTAAAGAAGTTCAACAAGTTTGAGTAGAAGAAATACTTTTCAGTTGCTTTTTCAACTTCTTTAGGATCTTTGGATCTGGAAATATATCTCTTAATATCGTACTTTTGATAGTCACCATAGACGAATTCAGGCTCTAGTTTAGGATATTTCTTAAGGATAGCCTTAGCCACCACTGCATTTAAATAGGCATCATGTGCATGGTGGTAGTCATTGATTTCGCGTACCTTATATAACTTAAATTCTTTACGGAAGTTGGAAACTAGATTGGATTTCAAAGTGATAATTTTGACGGTACGGTTCTTCTTATCTTTCTCATTCACTTCTGTATTAAAACGGGCATCCAAAATCTGAGCAACATGTTTTGTGATTTGCCGTGTTTCAACTAGTTGGCGTCTGATAAAGCCAACTTTATCTCGCTCATCTAGCCCACCACGTTCAGCCTTGGTTAAATTATTAAATTTATGTTCTGAAATCAATTTGGAATCTAGTAATTGTTGCCAAAAAGCTTTTCTTTTTTGAACGACTTCTAAACTTGGAACATTATCGGATTTCCCACGATTATCCTTTGAACTAGTCAAGACACGGTTATCAAGAGAATCATCCTTGATAAAGGCCTGTGGGACGATGTGGTCAATGTCATAGCTGCTCAGTTGGTTGATATCAAGAGCTTCTCCAGTGTACATATCCTTCCCATTTTGGAGATAGTAAAGGAAGAGACGGTCATTTTGAAGTTGAATATTATCTGTTGGATGTTCTTTTAATATATTTGAATCAAGCCCAGGTGCTAAATTTTTTAGTGCATCTTCAATGCGCTTATATCTTTGTTGAGAATTCTTTTTCCCTCTGGCAGTTGTCTGATTTTCTCGTGCAATTTCAATCACAATGGACTCGGGAGCGTGGCCCATAACTTTGACAAGCTCATCGACAAGCTTGATACTTTGTAAAATTCCTTTTTTGATAGCAGGACTACCTGGGAGTTCTTGGACAACTTGCTTCACATCGTTTGTCTTACCAACCACTTGTGCTTTTTGAATAATGTCTTTGAAGGAAAGAGCGTCATCATTGATTAACTGCATAAAGTTACGATTGCTGTAGCCGTCATCAATCAAGTAGTCAAGAATTGTTTTGCCAGTTTTTTTATCACAGATACCGTTGACTAGCTTAGCAGAGAGTTTTCCCCAACCAGTATAATGTCGACGAGTCAGTGCCTTGATCACTTTTTTATCAAAGATAGAGGCATATTGAGCAAGGCGTTGCTTGATCATCTCACGATCTTCAAAGATAGTTAGTGTGTGGACGATATTTTCAAGAATCTCTTCATTTTTAGGGTCATCCATAAACTCTTTATCTTTGATAATCTTGAGTAAATCATGATAAGTAGAAAGACTGGCATTAAATTGTTTTTCGATCCCTTTTAGTTCGATTCCATCGTAGCCATCAACATTGTGTAGATACTGAATGATGTCTTTTTCAGTTACTTTTCTTTTCTCTTTGAATAATTGATTGACAATTTGCTTCTTTTGCCCACTATCAAGGAACTGATAGTCTCTCAATCCCTCTGCAATAAATTTTACTTTTGTTAATTCATTGTAGACAGCAAATGTTTCATACAAGAGACTATGCTTGGGCAAAACTTTTTCCTCTGGCAGATACAAGTCATAGTTAGTCATTTTATTGATGAATTCTTCCGCAGAGCTTGCTTGGTCAACAATTTCTTCAAAATTCCAAGGTCGGATTGCTTGGTCAGAATTTCGAGTAAGCCAAGCAAAATCACAATTGCCACGAGCCAATGGGCCAACATAATAAGGAATACGGAAAGTTAAGATTTTCTCAATCTTTTCTTTATTTTCTTGCAGAAATGGATAATGTTCTCCTTGCCGACGGATAATGGCATTCATTTCTTGAAGATGAATTTGATGAGGGATAGAACCATTATCAAAGGTGCGTTGTTTTCTCAAGAAATCTTCACGTTCAATTTTATCAAGGAAATAATCTGCTCCTTCGAATTTAGAGAGAAGATTTTTGATGTACTTGTAAAATGCTTCTTGAGTGGTTTTGCCATTGATATATCCAGCATACCCATCTTTAGATTGGTCAGAGAAAACTTCATCATATTTTTCTTGAAGATTGTTTTGGATGAATCGTTTTAAAGCCGCTAAGTCTTTTTGGTGGTTTTCATAGCGCTCAATCATAGATGCTGAAAGTGGAGCTTTGGTTGAAAGATCTTTAACAGTTAAGATACCTGATAGAAGAATGGCGTCATAGAGCTTTTTAGCAACTAGAAAAAGATCTGCAAAGTCATCTCCAATTTGTCCGAGCAGGTTTTCTAAATCCTCATCATAGGTATCTTTAGAGAATTGTAATGGAGCTTTTTCTTCCAAGTCAAAATGTTTTTTAAAATCAGCCTGATTTCCTAAAATTAACTTGAGAAATTCTGAAAAGAGACCAGTGGATTTTTCATCAGGAAATAGTTTTAGAACGCGTTCTCTCTTGGCAGATTTACTAATTTTATCAGTAAAAATTGCTTCTACTTGTGCATTTTGTCCGCTAAGTGAACTTCCTTCAAAGGTGTTGTCGTAAATGCTTATAAATTCATTAAAGATTTTTTGGATATCATTGTTTTTAATATCAAAAGATTCTTCATATAAAAAATGTCCGCGGTATTTAATCATATGAGCTAATGCCAGATAGATCAAGCGCAAGTCAGTTTTTTCTTTTGAGTCCGCTAGGTGCTTTCTCAAATGATAGATAGTTGGAAATTTCTTGTGATATTCTTTTTCTTCTGCCAAGGTAGCAAAAATAGGATATTTACTTCCTCTTTTATCCTCAGGAACTAAGAAGGAGTCATCTAATCGATGGAAGAAACTACTATCCACCTTGCTCATTTCTTCAGAAAAGATTTCTTGAAGATAGCGAAGACGATTTTTTCGACGAGTATAGCGACGGCGTGCTGTTCGTTTTAGACGTCTATCTTCAGCAGTAGTCCCTTCATCAAATAATAAAGCTCCAATTAAATTTTTCTTGATAAAGTGTTTATCAGTATTGCCTAGAACTTTCATCTTTTTCGATGGCACCTTATAGTCATCCGTAATGACGGCCCATCCGACGCTGTTAGTTCCGATATCGAGTCCGATAGAGTAGGATTTGTTGCTCATTTAGTGTTCTCCTTTTATTAAGTTTTTTGTTAGTAAATGATAATATAACACTTTCAGATGAATTTCTAATATAAAATATTATTCCATTTTTTTTACATTTCTCTTGCTAATTTTAAAAGAATAATATACAATATAAGTGTTGGAACTATTCGAAACAACACAGCAAAGTTAAAATAAGGCTTTGTCCGTACACAACTTGAAAAAGTGCGCACCGACTCGGTGCTTTTTTGTTTTACTATACTAATTTATTCTACTCTTATTTTAATGAAAAAACAAATACAAGTATAGCGTTTTCATTAGTTTTTATGAAATAGGTAGATTCAAGTAGAGAACTTCCTTAATTTATGTGTGGCTAATCTTGATATATAAAAGAAGAACTAGGATAATTAAGCATCCTAGTTCTTCTTTATATAAATGATTTTGTTATTCTTTCTCAGCCAATTCTTTTCCCAGTTGGATGAGGTAATCTTTCAAGTCATCTTTGACTTGTGGGTGCTTGAGGGCGTAGTCAATAGATGTTTTCATAAAGCCAAACTTATCCCCGACGTCGTAACGAGCTCCTGTAAATTCACGGGCGAAAACACGTTGTGTTTTATTAAGTGTATCAATAGCATCGGTAAGCTGGATTTCATTTCCAGCGCCAGGAGCTTGATTTTCGAGGATCTCAAAAATTTCTGGTGTGAGCAGATAACGACCGATAATAGCTAGATCACTTGGAGCCTCCTCTGGAGCTGGTTTTTCAACAAAAGTTTCGACACTGTAGAGACCATTAATCCCTTCACCCTGAGGAGCGATAACTCCATATGCTGAAACTTCTTCATGAGGGACAGGCATAACAGCAATTGTTGATGCGTGAGTTGTCTCGTAATCGTTCATCAATTGTTTTGTCAAAGGGACAGCATGGTCATCTGTGATATCCATTAGGTCGTCACCAAGCATGACAACGAAGGGCTCATTCCCTACAAAAGCTTTGGCTTGTAAGACAGCATCTCCAAGCCCACGAGGATGGCTTTGACGGATAAAGTGAAGGCGAATGCCAGTTGTTTCGTCTACCAATTTTAACAAGTCATGTTTGCCTTTTTCTTTGAGGTTGTACTCAAGCTCAAAGTTTGAGTCAAAGTGGTCTTCAATAGAACGTTTTGATTTACCAGTGACAACCAGAATATCTTCAATACCTGATTTAAGAGCTTCTTCTACGATAAATTGGATAGTTGGTTTGTCCACAATTGGCAACATCTCTTTAGCAAGTGCTTTGGTTGCTGGTAAAAATCGAGTTCCAAGTCCAGCGGCAGGGATGACTGCCTTTCTAACTTTTGATGTCATAAGAATCCTTTCTCTAGAGGGTTAAGACCACTCATTTTCTGCTTTAAATTCATTGTTCATGATGTCGTAAATGGCATCTTTAATATTGGTTCCGTGGTAAATAACTTGGTAAATGGCTTGTGTAATTGGCATATAGACTCCAAGTTCTTGCGCTAGTTCATAGGCTGCTCGAGTTGTTGAGATTCCTTCAATCACCATGCCCATATTGGCTTCGATATCAGCTAGAGATTCTCCACGACCAAGAGCATCTCCGGCTCTCCAGTTACGAGAGTGGATGGAGGTTCCCGTTACGATCAAGTCTCCTACACCGGATAAGCCACTATAGGTCAATGGACTGGCCCCAAGTGCTACTCCTAGGCGGGTAATTTCTGCCAAGCCTCGAGCGATGATGGCTGCCTTGGCATTGTCACCAAATCCCAAACCATGTAAAGCTCCAGCACCGACAGCAATAATATTTTTAAGAGCACCAGCAGTTTCAACTCCGATAACATCCGTATTGGTATAAAGTCGAAAGTAGTGATTACTAAAGAGTTCCTGAACATATTGAGCTGTTTGTAAATCTTTAGAAGCAGCAGTGATTAAAGTCAGGTCACGTACAATGGTTTCTTCCGCATGACTAGGTCCTGAAACAACGACAATATCACTGCGGAGATGTTCAGGAATTTCTTCTTCAAGGATAGTTGATAATCGTTTATGGCTATCAGGCTCTAATCCCTTTGATGCGTGCATGATGATAGCCTTATGGTCTAAGGTTTTTGCAACTTGTTGGGCAACAAGTCGTGTCACTTTTGTTGGGACAACAAACAAAATCGCATCTACATCTTTTAATGCCTCTGCTAAGTCAGTGTAGGCAATGATATTTTCATCTAGAACGACATCTTTAAAGTAGTGCTTGTTAGTATGATAGGTATTAATTTCATTGATTTGCTCGGGCAGATTTCCCCAAATACGTACCTCGTGTCCATTGTCATTTAAGACTTGTGAAAGGGCAGTTCCCCAAGAACCAGGCCCCAAGACGGCGACGGTTTGTTTTTCCATGTTTTCCTCCTTGATAGAGTTCTCTTTTTATTTTATCACATTCTAGGGGATTTTGCACTTGCATTGCTGGGGAGTGGTAGCTTTGTTACTTGAAAAATATACAAAAACAGAGCCTAAGTATTAAACTCTCAGGCTCGGTTTTTATATTCCTTAAAAGAATAGCTCGGTTTATTTCAATTGATCTGTAATGTCTTTTGATAGCAACATTCCCAGATGATAAGTTTTATTGATGTAAGCAATGACATCATTGATATTTTCAGTCGTGTGAATTTTCTCTTTGATATCAGTCCTAAATGTTTCATCCTTCAAAAGTTGTTCTTGGTAGAGCCTTTGAAGTCTCTCCTTCTCGTACTTATTGAGCAGAAAAAGGACACCAAGCTAATTACAACGAGGATATAAGCATATTGGCTCATAGAATATCTCCCTGTATGATAAAGAAGTAGTAGTGAGTAGATTGAATTAGTGAAGCGCCTAACCAAATCCCTGATAGGGTTTGACATTCGTTGCTTAGATTGCCTTGCATTCTAGTGACTTGAAGATTGCCACCAGCCACTAAGCCAATTAATAGATTTGGTTGACCAATTTAGTGAAGCGTTTAGGCAAGTGTCTCTGGTTACGACGTAAAGAAACATAAATCGATAATATTTATGTTTCTTTACTAGTGAAGTGCCTAGCCAAATTCCTGACAGGATTTGGCGTTAGTTACTTAGATTGCTTTGCAATCAAGTAACTTTGGCGATTTACATCTTCTCTGGCGCTTCTACTCCAAGCAAGCGAAGGGCCTCTTTGAGAACGACTGCAGTTGCGTAGCTAAGGGCTAGACGGCTGTCGCGCTCTGGGCTTTCATCCAAGATACGTGTATGTGCATAATATTTGTTAAAGGCTTGAGCCAGGCTAATTGCAAATTTAGCAATGATAGAAGGTTCAAAGTTATCTGCCGCACGATTGATAATACGTGGGAAGTCTTGGATGAGTTTTATGATTTCCCAACTTTCAGCATCATTTAAGCTGTAATTAGCCACTGTTTCTGGTTTGAAGTCTGCTTTACGTAAGATCGATTGGATACGAGCATAGGCATATTGTACATAAGGACCAGTTTCCCCCTCAAAGGATACCATAGCCTCTAAGTCGAAGTCGTATCCATTTGTACGGTCGGTTTTGAGGTCATAGAATTTAATGGCTCCAACCCCAACAGCATGTGCTACCTGGTCTTTGTTTTCTAGTTCAGGATTTTTAGCCTCGATTTGGGCCTTGGCACGGCTAACAGCCTCTGCAACAGTAGGCTCTAGCAAGATGACATTCCCTTTACGAGTAGAGAGTTTTTTCCCTTCTTTTGTAACCAAACCAAAAGGAACATGAGTAATGTCTTCACTCCAGCCGTAGCCCATTTCTTTCAAGACAGCTTTGAGTTGTTTAAAGTGGGCAGATTGTTCTTGACCAACAACGTAGATAGATTTAGCAAATTGGTATTCGTTTTTACGGTAAAGGGCTGCAGCCAAGTCACGTGTAATATAGAGAGTTGCTCCATCAGATTTCTTGATGAGTGCAGGATGTTCAATTCCGTATTTCTCAAGATTCACAACTTGGGCACCTTCTGATTCAACAAGAAGGCCTTTTTCAGAAAGAATATCTACAACTGCATCCATCTTATCGTTGTAGAAGGCTTCTCCGTTGTAGCTGTCAAATTCGACTTGCAATTCATTGTAAAGGCGGTTAAATTCCACCAAACTTTCATCACGGAACCATTGCCAAAGTGCAAGAGCTTCCTCGTCTCCATTTTCAAGTTTACGGAACCATTCGCGTGCTTCTTCATCCAAGCTAGGGTCATTTTCAGCCTCAGCGTTGATGCGGACATAGAGTTTAAGAAGTTCATCGATTGGATGAGCTTTTACAGCTTCTTCGTCGCCCCATTTTTTGTAGGCAACAATCAACATCCCAAACTGTTTACCCCAGTCTCCCAAGTGGTTGACCTTGACCGTTTGATAACCGATTTTTTGGAAAATATGTGATAAGCTATCTCCGATAACAGTTGAGCGTAGGTGACCAATAGAAAATGGTTTAGCGATATTGGGACTAGACATATCGATAACAACATTTTCTTGTTTGCCAATAGTTTGGTCAGCATAGTGTTCTTTTTGAGTGATAACAGCTTGCAATACTTGAGCAGAAATGGCAGATTTATCAAGGAAAAAATTGACGTAAGGTCCTGTTGCGACAACCTTTTCAAAGGCTTGGCTGTTAATTTTTTCAGCCAGTTCAGCCGCAATCATTTGAGGTGCTTTACGTTCGACTTTTGCAAGTGAAAAAGCAGGGAAAGCGATGTCTCCCATTTCTGAGTTTTTAGGGGTTTCCAGTAAATTTAAAATAGCCTCTTGGTCCAGGCTATCAATGACGCTAGCCAATTTGCTAGCAATCAATTCTTTTGTATTCATTAAGAGCTCCTTTTTGGACTTTTCTACTATTTTATCACAATTTTAAAGAAAGAAGAAAAAATTTTTGAAATCTCCTATTTTTTTGGTATAATATAGTTATAAAATTAGTTATAAATATGCATATAAGAGGATTTTATGAGAAAAAGAGATCGTCATCAGTTAATAAAAAAAATGATTACTGAGGAGAAATTAAGTACACAAAAAGAAATTCAAGATCGGTTGGAAGCGCACAATGTCTTTGTGACGCAGACAACCCTGTCTCGTGATTTGCGCGAAATCGGCTTGACCAAGGTCAAGAAAAATGATATGGTGTATTATGTACTAGCAAATGAGACAGAAAAGATTGATTTGGTGGAATTTTTGTCTCATCATTTAGAAGGCGTTGCAAGAGCAGAGTTTACCTTGGTACTTCATACCAAATTGGGCGAAGCCTCTGTTTTGGCAAATATTGTAGATGCAAACAAGGATGAATGGATTTTAGGAACAGTTGCTGGTGCCAATACCTTATTGGTCATTTGTCGAGACCAGCACGTTGCCAAACTCATGGAAGATCGTTTGCTAGATCTGATGAAAGATAAGTAAGGTCTTGGGAGTTGCTCTCAAGACTTATTTTTGACAAGGAGAGACGGAAAATGGCGACAGAAAAGCTATCACCCGGCATGCAACAGTATGTGGATATTAAAAAGCAATATCCAGATGCTTTTTTGCTCTTTCGGATGGGTGATTTTTATGAATTATTTTATGAGGATGCGGTCAATGCTGCGCAGATTCTGGAAATTTCCTTAACGAGTCGCAACAAGAATGCCGACAATCCGATTCCTATGGCGGGTGTCCCCTATCATTCTGCCCAGCAGTATATAGATGTCTTGATTGAGCAGGGCTATAAGGTAGCTATCGCAGAGCAGATGGAAGATCCTAAACAAGCAGTTGGGGTTGTGAAACGAGAGGTTGTTCAGGTCATTACGCCAGGGACAGTGGTCGATAGCAGTAAGCCGGATAGTCAGAACAATTTCTTGGTTGCTATAGACCGTGATGGCAGTCAATTTGGCTTAGCTTATATGGACCTGGTGACGGGTGACTTTTATGTGACAGGTCTTTTGGATTTCACGCTGGTTTGTGGGGAAATCCGTAATCTCAAGGCGCGCGAAGTGGTGCTGGGCTATGACTTGTCTGAGGAAGAAGAACAAATCCTCAGTCGTCAGATGAATCTGGTGCTTTCTTATGAAAAAGAAGGCTTTGAAGACCTTCATTTACTGGATTCACGATTGGCAGCTGTGGAGCAAGCGGCATCTAGTAAGCTACTCCAGTATGTTCATCGGACTCAGATGAGGGAATTGAACCACCTCAAACCTGTTATCCACTATGAAATCAAGGATTTCTTGCAGATGGATTATGCGACCAAGGCTAGTCTGGATTTGGTTGAGAATGCTCGCTCGGGTAAGAAACAAGGCAGTCTTTTCTGGCTTTTGGATGAAACCAAAACTGCTATGGGAATGCGGCTCTTGCGTTCTTGGATTCATCGCCCCTTGATTGATAAGGAGCGAATCGTCCAACGTCAAGAAGTGGTGCAGGTCTTCCTCGACCATTTCTTTGAGCGTAGTGATTTGACAGACAGTCTCAAGGGTGTCTATGATATCGAACGCTTGGCTAGTCGTGTTTCTTTTGGTAAAACCAATCCCAAGGATCTCTTGCAGTTGGCGACCACCTTATCCAGTGTGCCACGGATTCGTGCGATTTTAGAAGGGATGGAGCAACCTGCTCTAGCTTATCTCATCGCACAATTGGATGGAATCCCTGAGTTGGAGAGTTTGATTAGCGCAGCGATTGCTCCTGAAGCCCCTCATGTGATTACAGATGGAGGAATCATTCGGACTGGATTTGATGAGACTTTAGACAAGTACCGTCGCGTTCTCAGAGAAGGGACTAGCTGGATTGCTGAGATTGAGGCTAAGGAGCGAGAAAATTCTGGTATCAGCACGCTCAAGATTGACTACAATAAGAAGGATGGCTACTATTTCCATGTGACCAATTCTCAACTGGGAAATGTGCCTGCTCACTTTTTCCGCAAGGCGACGCTGAAAAACTCAGAACGTTTTGGAACCGAAGAATTAGCCCGTATCGAAGGAGATATGCTGGAGGCGCGTGAAAAGTCAGCAAACCTAGAGTATGAAATTTTTATGCGCATCCGTGAGGAAGTCAGTAAGTATATCCAGCGTTTGCAGGCTCTAGCTCAAGGAATTGCGACAGTTGATGTCTTACAGAGTCTGGCGGTTGTGGCTGAAACCCAGCATTTGATTCGGCCAGAGTTCGGAGAGGATTCGCGAATTGATATCCAGAAAGGGCGCCATGCTGTCGTTGAAAAGGTTATGGGGGCTCAGACCTATATTCCAAATACGATTCAGATGGCAGAAGATACCAGTATTCAACTGATTACAGGGCCCAACATGAGCGGAAAGTCAACCTATATGCGTCAGTTAGCCATGACGTCGGTTATGGCCCAGATGGGGTCTTATGTGCCAGCAGAAAGCGCCCATTTACCGATTTTTGATGCGATTTTTACCCGTATCGGAGCAGCAGATGACTTGGTTTCAGGTCAATCAACCTTCATGGTAGAGATGATGGAGGCTAACAATGCCATTTCGCATGCGACCAAGGACTCTCTCATTCTCTTTGATGAATTGGGACGGGGAACTGCAACTTATGACGGGATGGCTCTTGCTCAGTCCATCATCGAATACATCCATGAGCACATCGGAGCTAAGACCCTCTTTGCGACCCACTACCATGAGTTGACTAGTCTGGAGTCTAGTTTACAACACTTGGTCAATGTCCACGTGGCAACCTTGGAGCAGGATGGGCAGGTCACCTTCCTTCACAAGATTGAACCAGGACCAGCTGATAAATCCTACGGTATCCATGTTGCCAAGATTGCTGGCTTGCCAGCAGACCTTTTAGCAAGGGCGGATAAGATTTTGACTCAGCTAGAGAGTCAAGGAACAGAAAGTCCTGCTCCCATGAGACAAACAAGTGCCGTCACTGAACAGATTTCACTCTTTGATACGACTGAAGAACATCCTGTCCTAGCAGAATTGTCTAAACTAGATGTTTATAACATGACACCTATGCAGGCTATGAATGTCTTGGTCGAGTTAAAACAAAAATTATAAAGTCAAGACTTGCCAGTCATTATAGCTATATCAAGGAGACTTCTTTGACAAGTTCCCACTTTTTTGCTAGAATAACATCACACAAACAGAATGAGAAGGAGCTGACACATTGTCGCTCCCTTTTGTCTATTTTTTAAGGAGAAAGTATGCTGATTCAGAAAATAAAAACCTATAAGTGGCAGGCCTTGGCTTCGCTCCTGATGACAGGCTTGATGGTTGCTAGTTCACTTCTGCAGCCGCGTTATCTGCAGGAAGTGTTAGATGCCCTCCTTGCTGGGAACTATGAAGCTATTTATAGTATCGGGGCTTGGTTGATTGGTGTGGCCCTGCTCGGTTTGGTTGCTGGTGGGCTCAATGTTGTCCTCGCAGCCTATATTGCTCAAGGAGTTTCATCCGATCTTCGGGAGGATGCCTTCCGTAAAATCCAAACCTTTTCTTATGCCAACATTGAACAATTTAATGCGGGAAATCTAGTTGTTCGCATGACAAATGATATCAACCAGATTCAGAACGTGGTCATGATGAGCTTCCAAATTCTTTTTAGGCTCCCCCTCTTGTTCATCGGTTCGTTTATCTTGGCGGTTCAAACCTTACCTTCTCTGTGGTGGGTGATTGTTCTCATGGTAGTCTTGATTTTTGGCTTGACTGCTGTCATGATGGGAATGATGGGGCCTCGTTTTGCCAAGTTTCAAACACTTCTTGAGCGCATCAATGCCATTGCCAAGGAAAATCTACGCGGTGTTCGTGTGGTCAAGTCCTTTGTCCAAGAAAAAGAGCAGTTTGCTAAGTTTACGGAGGTTTCAGACGAGCTTCTCGGTCAAAACCTTTACATCGGATATGCCTTTTCAGTAGTGGAACCTGTCATGATGTTGGTCGGTTATGGGGCGGTTTTCCTCTCTATTTGGCTAGTTGCAGGGATGGTTCAATCGGATCCATCGGTTGTTGGCTCCATTGCTTCCTTTGTTAATTACCTAAGCCAGATTATCTTTACTATTATTATGGTTGGATTTTTGGGAAATTCTGTCAGTCGTGCTATGATTTCTATGCGTCGTATTCGAGAAATTCTTGACGCAGAGCCAGCCATGACCTTCAAGGATGTCCCAGATGAAGACTTGGTCGGAAGTCTTAGCTTTGAAAATGTGACCTTTACCTATCCAATGGATAAGGAACCGATGTTGAAAGATGTGAGCTTTACTGTCGAACCTGGACAAATGGTTGGTGTCGTTGGAGCGACTGGTGCAGGAAAATCAACCTTGGCTCAATTGATTCCACGTCTCTTTGACCCACAGGAGGGTGCTATCAAAATTGGAGGCAAGGATATTCGAGAAGTGAGTGAAGGAACCCTGCGTAAAACAGTTTCTATCGTTCTCCAACGTGCCATTCTCTTTAGTGGAACGATTGCAGATAACTTGAGACAGGGTAAGGGAGATGCTACTTTATTTGAAATGGAGCGCGCAGCCAATATTGCTCAAGCCAGTGAATTCATTCATCGTATGGAGAAAACCTTTGAAAGTCCAGTTGAAGAAAGGGGAACCAACTTTTCAGGTGGGCAAAAACAAAGGATGTCGATTGCCCGTGGAATTGTCAGCAATCCACGTATTCTGATTTTTGACGATTCGACCTCAGCCTTGGATGCCAAGTCAGAGCGCCTGGTTCAGGAAGCCTTGAATAAGGACTTGAAGGGAACGACAACCATTATCATCGCTCAAAAGATTAGCTCGGTTGTTCATGCAGATAAAATCTTAGTACTGGATCAAGGACGATTGATTGGTCAAGGTACGCATGCAGACTTGGTTGCCAACAATTCCGTTTACCGTGAAATCTACGAAACACAGAAAGGAAAGGAGGAGTAACATGAAAACAGTTCAATTTTTTTGGAATTATTTTAAAGTCTATAAGCTATCATTTGTAGTTGTTATCCTGATGATTGTTCTGGCGACTCTTGCCCAAGCTCTCTTTCCGGTATTTTCTGGACAAGCGGTAACAGAGTTAGCTAATTTAGTTCAAGCTTATCAAAATGGCAATCCAGAACTTGTTTGGCAAAGCCTATCAGGAATCATGGTCAATCTTGGTCTGCTAGTTTTGGTTCTATTTATCTCCAGTGTGATATACATGTGTCTCATGACGCGCGTGATTGCAGAATCGACCAACGAGATGCGCAAAGGCCTCTTTGGCAAGCTTGCTCGGTTGACTGTTTCTTTCTTTGACCGCCGACAAGATGGCGATATCCTGTCTCGTTTTACCAGTGATTTGGATAATATCCTCCAAGCTTTTAACGAAAGCTTGATTCAGGTCATGAGCAACATCGTTCTATACATTGGTCTGATTCTTGTCATGTTTTCGAGAAATGTGACGCTGGCCCTCATCACTATTGCCAGTACACCAGTGGCCTTTCTCATGCTGATTTTTATCGTGAAAATGGCACGGAAATATACCAACCTCCAGCAGAAAGAGGTAGGGAAGCTCAATGCCTATATGGATGAAAGTATCTCAGGTCAAAAAGCCGTGATTGTGCAAGGTATTCAAGAGGATATGATGGCAGGATTTCTTGAACAAAATGAGCGCGTGCGCAAGGCAACCTTTAAAGGAAGAATGTTCTCAGGAATTCTTTTCCCTGTCATGAATGGGATGAGTCTGGTCAACACAGCCATCGTCATCTTTGCTGGTTCAGCTGTACTTTTGAATGATAAGTCTATTGAAACAAGTACAGCCCTAGGTTTGATTGTTATGTTTGCCCAATTTTCACAGCAGTACTACCAGCCTATTATTCAAGTTGCGGCAAGTTGGGGAAGCCTTCAGTTAGCCTTTACAGGTGCTGAACGGATTCAGGAAATGTTTGATGCAGAGGAAGAAATTCGACCTAAAAATGCTCCGACCTTCACTCAGTTGCAAGAAGGTGTTGAAATTAGTCATATTGATTTTTCATACTTGCCTGATAAACCCATTTTGAAAGATGTCAGCATTTCTGCTCCTAAAGGCCAGATGACAGCGGTTGTTGGTCCGACTGGGTCAGGGAAAACGACTATTATGAACCTCATCAATCGCTTTTATGATGTTAATGCTGGTGGGATTTATTTTGACGGTAAAGACATCCGTGACTATGATTTAGATAGTCTCAGAAGCAAGGTGGGAATTGTCTTGCAAGATTCGGTCTTGTTTAGCGGAACGATTCGAGACAATATCCGTTTTGGTGTGCCAGATGCTAGTCAAGAAATGGTTGAGGCAGCAGCCAAGGCAACCCATATTCACGACTACATCGAAAGCTTGCCTGATAAGTACGATACTCTTATAGATGATGACCAGAGCATCTTCTCGACAGGACAAAAGCAATTGATTTCTATCGCTCGAACCCTGATGACAGATCCAGAGGTTCTCATTCTCGATGAAGCCACTTCGAACGTAGATACTGTGACAGAAAGCAAGATTCAGCATGCCATGGAGGCGGTTGTAGCAGGCAGAACTAGTTTCGTCATTGCCCATCGTTTGAAGACTATCCTCAATGCAGACCAGATTATTGTCCTTAAAGATGGAGAAGTCATTGAACGCGGTAGCCACCATGAACTCTTGAAACTGGGTGGCTTCTATTCAGAACTCTATCACAATCAATTTGTTTTTGAATAAGAAAAAAGTTGTCCCCTTGGGCAGCTTTTTCTTGTCCATAAAAAATATTTATCACAGCCTTAAAAAAAACATATTAGACGAAAGTCATTTTGAGTGATATGATAAGACTATCGTTAACATTCGAAAGGAGAGGCATCATGGCTAGAACGGTTGTAGGAGTTGCTGCAAATCTATGTCCCGTAGACGCAGAGGGCAAAAACATTCATTCATCTGTATCTTGTAGATTCGCAGAGAGCATTCGTCAAGTCGGTGGTCTCCCTTTAGTCATTCCTGTTGGTGATGAGTCAGTTGTTCGCGATTATGTAGAAATGATTGACAAACTTATCTTGACAGGCGGTCAAAATGTCCATCCTCAGTTTTATGGAGAGAAAAAGACCATCGAGAGTGATGATTACAACCTAGTGCGTGACGAATTTGAATTGGCGCTCTTGAAAGAAGCGCTTCGTCAGAATAAACCAATCATGGCAATCTGTCGCGGTGTCCAACTTGTCAATGTTGCCTTTGGGGGAACTCTCAATCAAGAAATCGAAGGCCACTGGCAAGGACTACCTTTCGGGGCATCTCATTCTATTGAGACAGTAGAAGGAAGTGTGGTGGCTAAGTTATTTGGAAAAGAAAGTCAAGTTAATTCCGTTCATCGTCAGAGTATTAAAGATTTGGCACCTAATTTCCGTGTAACTGCTATTGACCCAAGAGACCAGACCATCGAAGCGATTGAGTCTATCGATGAGCACCGCATTATTGGTTTGCAGTGGCATCCAGAGTTTCTGGTTAATGAAGAAGATGGCAATTTAGAATTATTTGAGTATTTATTGAATGAACTGTAACGACTGGAACATCTAGTCGTTCTTTCTTTTATTTTTTCAAAATTTTTGGAATGTGGGATTTTTACGCAAACGTTTGAATTCTGATAAAAATTGGAGAAATTCGACAAAAAACTTGAAAAAAACGAAGGTAAGCGTTATGATAGAAAAGAAGAAATATTGGAGGAATAACATGTCACATATTAAATTTGATTATTCAAAAGTTTTAGACAAATTTGTTGCACCACATGAAGTGGAATACATGCAATCACAAGTAACAGCAGCAGATGAATTGATCCGTAAAGGAACTGGTGCTGGTAGCGACTTCTTGGGATGGTTGGACCTTCCTGAAAACTATGACCGCGAAGAATTTGACCGCATCTTGAAAGCTGCTGAGCAAATCAAATCAGACAGCGATGTTTTGGTTGTAATCGGTATCGGTGGATCTTACCTTGGTGCGAAAGCAGCAATCGACTTCTTGAACCACCACTTTGCAAACTTGCAAACAAAAGAAGAACGCAAGGCTCCACAAATCCTTTACGCAGGAAACTCAATCTCATCTACTTACCTTGCTGACTTGGTAGAGTACGTAGCTGACAAAGACTTCTCGGTAAACGTGATTTCTAAATCAGGTACAACAACTGAACCAGCTATCGCTTTCCGTGTCTTCAAAGAACTTTTGGTTAAGAAATACGGTCAAGAAGAAGCAAACAAACGTATCTATGCAACAACTGACCGCCAAAAAGGCGCTGTTAAGGTTGAAGCAGATGCTAACGGTTGGGAAACATTTGTTGTTCCAGATGATATCGGTGGACGCTTCTCAGTATTGACAGCCGTTGGTTTGCTTCCAATCGCAGCATCAGGAGCTGACATCAAAGCCCTTATGGAAGGTGCGAATGCAGCTCGCAAAGACTACACTTCAGATAAAATCTCTGAAAACGAAGCTTACCAATACGCAGCAGTTCGTAACATCCTTTACCGTAAAGGCTATGCAACTGAGATCTTGGTAAACTACGAGCCATCACTTCAATACTTCTCAGAATGGTGGAAACAATTGGCTGGTGAATCAGAAGGAAAAGACCAAAAAGGTATCTACCCAACTTCAGCCAACTTCTCAACTGACTTGCACTCACTTGGTCAATTTATCCAAGAAGGAACTCGTATCATGTTTGAAACAGTTGTCCGTGTTGACAAACCTCGTAAAAACGTGATTATCCCTAGCTTGGAAGAAGACCTTGATGGACTTGGTTACCTTCAAGGAAAAGACGTTGACTTTGTAAACAAAAAAGCAACTGACGGTGTTCTTCTTGCCCACACAGATGGTGATGTACCAAACATGTACGTGACTCTTCCAGAGCAAGATGCTTTCACTCTTGGTTACACAATCTACTTCTTCGAATTGGCTATCGCTCTTTCAGGTTACTTGAATGCTATCAACCCATTTGACCAACCAGGTGTTGAAGCTTACAAACGTAACATGTTTGCCCTTCTTGGAAAACCAGGATTTGAAGAATTGAGCAAAGAACTTAACGCACGTCTATAATAGAAGAAAAGAGTGGCTTGTCCACTCTTTTTACTCTCTTTATCCATAGAAATTGGCCTCAGCCAAGACTTGTGATATAATATAGAGAGCAAAAAGGCAGACGCCTAGAGACTTTATAGGAGAAACTATGTCAAAAGATATCCGCGTACGTTACGCACCAAGTCCAACAGGACTACTACACATCGGGAATGCCCGTACAGCATTGTTCAACTACCTTTACGCACGTCATCATGGTGGAACTTTTATTATCCGTATCGAAGATACTGACCGTAAACGCCATGTCGAAGATGGTGAACGTTCACAACTTGAAAACCTTCGTTGGTTAGGTATGGATTGGGATGAAAGCCCAGAAACACATGAAAATTACCGCCAGTCTGAGCGTTTGGACTTGTATCAAAAATTCATCGATCAATTGCTAGTTGAAGGAAAAGCCTACAAATCTTACGTTACAGAAGAAGAGTTGGCAACTGAACGCGAACGCCAAGAAGCAGCTGGTGAAACACCTCGCTACATTAACGAATACCTTGGTATGAGTGAAGAAGAAAAAGCAGCTTACATCGCAGAACGTGAAGCAGCTGGTATCATTCCAACAGTTCGTTTGGCGGTCAATGAGTCAGGTATCTACAAGTGGCATGATATGGTTAAAGGTGATATCGAATTTGAAGGTGGCAATATTGGTGGTGACTGGGTTATCCAAAAGAAAGACGGTTACCCAACTTACAACTTTGCCGTTGTCATCGATGACCATGATATGCAAATTTCTCACGTAATCCGTGGAGATGACCACATTGCTAATACACCAAAACAGCTTATGGTCTATGAAGCACTTGGTTGGGAAGCTCCAGAGTTCGGTCATATGACCTTGATTATCAACTCTGAAACTGGGAAAAAATTGTCTAAACGTGACACCAACACCCTTCAGTTTATCGAAGACTACCGTAAAAAAGGTTATTTACCAGAAGCAGTCTTTAACTTTATTGCTCTTCTTGGTTGGAACCCAGGTGGCGAAGATGAAATCTTCTCTCGTGAAGAACTCATTAAACTTTTCGATGAAAACCGCCTGAGCAAGTCTCCAGCAGCCTTTGACCAGAAAAAACTCGACTGGATGAGCAATGATTATATCAAGAATGCAGACCTAGAAACTATCTTTGAAATGGCAAAACCATTCTTAGAGGAAGCAGGCCGTTTAACTGACAAGGCTGAAAAATTAGTTGAGCTCTATAAACCACAAATGAAATCAGTAGATGAGATTATCCCATTGACAGATCTCTTCTTCTCAGATTTTCCAGAATTGACAGAAGCAGAGCGCGAAGTCATGGCGGGAGAAACAGTCCCAACAGTTCTTGAAGCCTTCAAAGCAAAACTTGAAGCGATGACAGATGATGAATTTGTAACAGAGAATATCTTCCCACAAATCAAAGCTGTTCAAAAAGAAACAGGTATCAAAGGGAAAAATCTCTTCATGCCAATTCGCATCGCAGTTTCAGGTGAAATGCATGGACCAGAATTGCCAGATACTATCTTCTTGTTAGGCCGTGAAAAATCAATCCAGCATATCGAAAACATGCTAAAAGAAATCTCTAAATAAGAAGGATGCAACAATGGATATCTGGGAAAAGATGTACGAAGAAGCACAGAAATTGTATAATCCACATGAAGTATCTGATTTTGTTTATGCGAATCATGTCGTTGCCGCAGTAGAAGCAGAAGATGGACAAATATTTACAGGTTTCTGTATGGAGGGAACTTGTGGTGTTTTCCATCTCTGCGCAGAGCGGGCGGCTCTCTTCAATATGTACCAATTTTCAGGACAAACTAAGGTTAAAAAAGTATTAGCCTTTCGAGACAAACCACCTTATGGTGGAAGTTCAGGTATGCCTTGTGGCGCTTGCAGAGAATTCTTCTTAGAGTTGAACGCTGAAAATAAGGATGCAGAATTTATGATGGACTACGATACAAGAAAGACGGTGAAAGTCGCAGAACTAATCCCATATTGGTGGGGAGAAGAACGTGCTTCCAAGTTTAATAATCAATAGAAGAGTCAGTATAATGCTGACTCTTTTTACTTAATTTGAAAAAAATAGAAAAAGTAGTTGACAAGTCAGAAAAAGTCTGTATAATAGTAAGAGTTGAAAATAACAGCTCAGGTCCGTTGGTCAAGGGGTTAAGACACCGCCTTTTCACGGCGGTA